>NZ_JAPWCL010000012.1:0-74027 GCF_041433955.1 Pauljensenia sp. 20925_1_25
TGAGGTTCCACTGGTGCCCTCCAGGCAGCAGGGGACCGGCGCGTCATCTCGAAGCCCGGCCAGGCCCTGCCGCCGCCCACGGGCACCGCGGCCAGGCCCAGTAGTCCATGAGGTTCCACCGGCGCCCTCCAGGCAGCAGGGGCTTCGTGTCCTGCTGGAGTGTTCGGCCAGGCTTTGCTGCCGCCCACGGGCACCGCAGTCTGGGCGAGCAGTATGTACGGCCAGGCATGTTCCGCGTTTTAGCTTGTTCCTAAGTGGTGTTACACCACTTAGCGGGGCATTACACCAGCTCGGAGGTGGTGTAATGCCCCCTAACTGGTGTAATCCTCCTTAACTGGTGTAACGCTCCCTATCTGGTGCAGTGTCGTGCAGGTGCCGTTGGGGCTCGCGGATAGGAAACGGTTATGTGGATAGGTTATGAAGATACGGATAGGTTACGACGATGCGGATACCTTAATTACCTATCCGCGTGCGCATAACCTATCCGCATGCGAGCAACCTATCCGCGTGAGGCGCGCTCGACCCGCTGGAGCTCTGGGTTGGGCCGGGACGCATGCGGCTGGTTGCCGAGACGTAATCTCCACGTCGTGGCCAGGTGCCCCGCGGGATTATCTAACGTGCCCTGTTCCTGCAAGCTGTGCACGCCCGCGAACACCTGCCTGCGATGGCCCGCTCTCAGCCGATCAGCGTCGACTGGTGGTGCACCATGACCAGACGAGCCTCGCCAGAGGTTGCCGGTGCCCACACGCTGGATTCCAGCGACGCGCCGCCCTCCCAACGCACCCGGTAGCGGGTCAGGAACGATCCGCCCAGGTCGTGAGCGTCAATGCGGCCGATGGACGGCGAGGCAGGAGAGGGCCCCGCCAGCGTCGTCGTCGCGCCGCCGCCCGGCCAGATGCGCGTTGTGCGCCCATCCGTCATGGACGCCAGCGCCTCCTCGTCGCCGCCGGTCCACGCCAGGATGAACTCGCGCTCGCGGGCAACCGCATTCTCCGTGGTTATCGCGAGCTCACTCACCGACGAGGCCGGGGCCGCCTCCGCAGGTTCACTCGGCTCAGCAGAAGCAGAGAAAACGCTGGGATGAGAACGGAACGTCGACGTAGTGGCTTCGTCGGTGGCGCCGTGTGAAGCGGACGTTGGCGTCGATGCGGTCGTGGTTTCCCCATGTTTGCTCGGGCGTGCGGGCGCTGCGGCAGCCTTGTCGGCCTCGGCGTGACGCTTTCCGGCAGGTGTGCTCGCGCCGGACTCCACAGCATCGTGCGGCTCGGCGGCCACGGACGCAGCGGCAGCACCCCCGTGCGCCCGATCCGCAGACCCGCGCGACCCGCGCGACCTGCGGACACCGCCCCCAAACCCTGGCCCCGGCTCGGGCGTGCGCCCGGCCTGGTAGGCCTCGGCGCACCTTCGCGCGAGGTCGTCGGCGCGCTCGTTCATGTGGTGCCCGGCGTGGCCTTTGACCCATTCGAAGGTGACGCGGCGTCCTTCCATGGCGCGGTCGATCTCTTGGATCAGCTCCAGGTTCTTGATGGGTTTCTTGTCGGCCTTCGTCCAGCCGCGCTTTTTCCAGCCGAGTCGCCACTTGGACACGACGTTGATCGCGTACTGCGAGTCGGCGAGGATGTGCAGTTCTTCGCCGGTCTGGGCCGTGGCCTGAAGCAGGCGCAGGATGGCGGTCAGCTCACCCAGGTTGTTGGTGCCTTTCGGCCAGCCGCCCGCGTCCCACGTGTCCTCGTCCACGTACCAGGCCCACCCCGCGGGCCCGGGATTGCCGAGGGAAGAACCGTCTGCCGCCGCCGTAATCGTCATGCCCTCATCCTATCGGCATCGCACGTGCCTGATCGGAAGAGGGACGAGGCCGGGGCCGAGCAGGGTCGGTGCCCTACACTCTGGGGTGGGCGTGGCCGCGCCCGCTGCCGCGACGAGAGGGACAACGGGCATGGGGGATCGCCTGGGCGAGCAGCGCCAGACGGGCGCCGATGGGAAAGCACACGGTGGTCCGACGAGGCCGAGGCGCGCCCGCCGATGGGCGCTCCTCGTCGTCGTGCTCTCGGTTGCTGTGCTCGCGTGGAGCTGCGTATTTCATGGGGGTGTGACCCGAAGGCCCGTCAGTTTTCTGACGACGAGCGATGCTGTGATCGCGCTGCGGATCGGGCGCGGATGGACGACGGTGGCCCAGGATGAACCGTACTATGACGGCTGGATCGTGCTCCTCGACGCCCAGGGGCGAGGCCAGGTGGCGTCCGTTGACGAGGTGGTCGACGGGGACGTGCTCTGGAGTGATCGTGGTGTCTTTTTTGGTTCGTCGAGCCATGACTACGTGACGACGGACAACGGAACACAGCAGGTTGCGCGCAGATATGTGCGTGATGAGGATGTTCAGCGCTACGAGCTTTCCGGCGGAACACTCGCCGTCGTGAAAGAGGAAGGTGCGGGGTATCGGGTTGACTCCGTGCGCTCCGATGGAACCACGTCGAGTGTCGACAATGCAGGCGTGCGCGGGGACGTCGGCCAGTGTGGGTCGCGGATCTTGGCGATCACGGACACCGTGCGTTCCGAGAGTATTAGGTCAGCAGCTTTCGAGGCTTACGCTGCCCAGTCGGATGGCAGCGTTCCGGAGGCTCTGATGGTGGTCGTTCAGCTCACTGACCATGATGGCGACACTCCTCCAGTTCTCGCGGTCGCGCCGATGATCGACGGCTTGTCGTCGCGACAGCGCATGTTCGACTGCGAGGGGGACGTGATCACGATGCCGAGCGTGCGGGAGGACGAGGCCAGTGCCTCGTTTAGCGGTACGGAGAGCGAGCGGAGAGGCCTGGTTCTTCAGCGGTGGGACCTGTCTGCGGGGCAGCGCACGATTGCTCCCGTGGTTGACGAGGCTGGAAACCCTATCGATCTGGATGAAGGTCAGGGTGTCTCTGACTACGTGGCGATCCGCGTGGGCAACGAGTACAGGTTCGTGTCGTGGGGTGGAGATGCTTTCGCCGTCGACCCGGCGAGCGGCCAGGGGCGTTACTTGTTCTCGTTGGATGCGCCGACGTATGGGCCGGATGGCTACCTGGCGACGTTCCAGGTGAGTGAGAGCGGTGTCTACGCGCTCAAGGACCGCCGCGCTGACCGCGTCGTGACGCTCTCGTACAGGCCGTGGGAAGGCGGGCAGTGGCGCGACATCTTCACGACACAGGATCTAGCGTGGTACCTCAGGGAGGGTGTTGTGACGGGTGCACTGGACATTCAGTCCTTTGCGCTGCGCCCGGGCTGGGACGGCGGCGCGCAGTAACGCTGTCTGTCTGTCCGGGGTTCGCGCCCGGTTGGGACGTAACTCGATGGGACGAGGCCGGGGTTACGCCTCGTGGTCGGTGTGGCGGATGTGGTTGGATGGGGTGTCATAGTTGCGCATGTAGCGTGCGCCGGGCTGCTTGTCAGATATGGCAAATCGTTGAAATGTAGCCATAGAATTCTGTACACTTATTTCGTGGTGCTGATTGCATCGTTCGTTTCAATGATGAGATTGGATGAGAATCATGAGCTACAAATCGAGATTTTTTGCGATGGTGGCCGCTGCTTTGCTGGTTGTGTCCCTCCCGTCTGCTGGGTATGCCGCTGGGCAGACTGAGGAGGAGCTTGCACGTCAGATCCAGGCATATGTACCGGGTGTGGGCGTCGATGACATCCTCGCAGGTGCGCGCGAGTGGTCGGCTGAGTCGGGACAGGATGTGCGTACTGTGCTTGAAGATGCTCTGGAACAGGCTCGTGACAATCAGGCCGTTCAACGCCGGTCGGGGATTTCAGAGCGCGGGTCAGGTGTTCGGGATACTGAGCTGCGTAAGTCGGACTACAAAGGTGACGTATTCTATGAGCCTGTGTGGCCAGCTGGGCACGTAGGTATTTTTGGTGGGAATGACTGGATTGTCGAAGCGCCCGGTGTTGGCCAGGTGTCGCATTGGAAATGGGTGTGGGATAAAAGGGTCCTCTCGGGGACGCGGTATTTTTATTACCACGTGTCGCAGGCGACTCAGGATGCGGCTGCTGACTACGCCTATAATAACCTTCTTGAGCGTCCCTATAACATTAATTTTGCTGTGAATAAAGGAATGAATCCTCATCGATTGAATTGTTCGCAGCTGGTCTGGTTTGCTTATGTGAGGACGACGGGGACTGATATTGATGGTAATGGCGGTATGGGAGTTTATCCCAGGGATCTTACTGTCGGGTCATTACCCTATAATTACAAGACTATTTGGTAAATTGCTAATGGTGAGAAATGCGGTGACATGCATGGTGATCGCTCTTGCTGCGTTACTTTGTGTGTCGTGTTCGGCAGGTGGGGATATTCGTGTTGTCTCGATTGAGCAGGTCAGTCCGGGCGAAGCGAACATCGTCGTGCGCATCAGCAATGGAGACTCGGCAGATAAGACGGGTTATCGCATGCGTGAAGGTTATATCGCCTTCTTGCATGATGATGGGACGGGAATTGTCGGCACCGCAGGTGCCATGGAGGGGGCATCTGTTCTCTGGTCGCTCCGCGGCGTCACATACGGGACCGAGACCTATGAGTACCTCACGACAGATGAGGGGACAACGCGTTTCACGCGTGAAACATCGAAACCATACGAGCTGCAGCGCTACGAGTTTCCGAACGAAGATGTGGGGGCGCTCTTTGTCCTTCAAGGACAACAAACCGTCGACGTATTAGGCGCCGGGGGGACGCTGACATCGGTAGCTAACGCCGGTATTTTTCAGAATAACGGGCAGTGTGGGTCTCGTATCGTGTCGATCACCGATACGAAGCTGGCTCCGCCTGTTGCATCAGCGGCTTTTGAGGCGTATTCGGCGCAGTCGAATGACGGTGAAGTACCGGAAAATATGGCGGTCGTTGTTCAGCTTACGGATCATGACGGTGATGTACCGCCGGTTCTTGCGGTCGCACCGATGATCGATGGGCTGACGTCGGGACAGAACATGTTCTCATGTGAGGGCGATGTGGTGACGATGCCGAGTTTCCAGGCGACCTACCCCAACGCTTCGCGTGATAACGGACTCGATGCGAATGTGGGAACGATGGTTCTTCAGCGGTGGGACCTATCCACGGGCCAGCGCACGATCATTCCCGTAGTCGATGCGGAGGGAGGTGCCATAGAGCTGAATGAAGAGCGCACGATCCATCTGTATGAGGGGATCCAGGTGGGTAATGAGTACAGGTTCATCAGTGCAAACGGTGACGCTTTCGCGGTCGACGTGACCAGTGGGCAGGGACGTTACCTGTTTTCTATTCCCTCGCGGAGCCGTGACCATTCGACGGTGTTCCAGGTGACTGAGACCGGTGTGTATGCACTTGAGGATCGCGGCGATGATCGTGTCGTCACCCTGTTCTACAGGCCATGGGACGGAGGAGAGCAGAGGGAGCTGTTCGCGACATCAGACCTCGGCCGCTACCTCAAGGGGACGGCTCTCACGGGGCAGATGGACATTCAGTCCTTTGCGCTGCGCCCCGGCTGGGACGGCGGCGCGCAGCAGTAACGCGGCGCAGCGCTGTAACGCAGCGAGGTAACACAGCGCACGCTTGCGCCGTATCGTGCGTGGCGGCACCGTGCGTAGCGCGACAGTGGGGGCGGTCTTCCAACGAAGACCGCCCCCACCTGCGTGTGCCGTTAACAGGCGCCGACCACTCGCGAGCTGCATCAACCGCTCGTCAGCGGCCCATGCCGTTACACCGTGACGCCCACCTGGCCCAGCGCGAAGGCGAACTCCTCGCAGCGCGCCGCCCACCGGCCCTCGCGCCCGGAGGGGCCGGCGTGCCCGGCGACCATCTCGGTGCGCAGGATGATCGGACGCTCGCGCGGGTTGCGCGCGGGAACGGACCCGGCCCCGGCCTCGTCCGTGGAGGGCACCTGGCCGGTGGCCTCGCGCAGGCGCTGCACCCACTTGGTGGGCTCGACGAACTCGACGCGCGTGTCGTTGACCGAGGTCGTCGCCATGATCGCGGGCAGGAGCACGCCATCGGGCACGTTCTCGTACGGCGTGTAGCGGCTCATCGCGTCGAACACGGCGCGCGAGGTGAGCGGATTGCCCCACTCCTCCCACTCGCCGACGGTGAGCGGCAGGGTCGGGTCCAGGATCGTGGTGAGCGCGTCCACGAAGGGCACGCCCGCCAGGATCGCGCGGAAGCGGTCGGGGGCGGCGTTGGTGACCGCGCCCATGAGCAGGCCTCCGGCGCTGCGGCCCTCCGCGACCAGGCGGCCGGGTGCCACCCACCCGGAGTCGACCAGCCAGTCGGCCACGTCGATGAAGTCCGTGAACGTGTGTTCCTTGACCAGCTCCTTGCCGTCCTCGTACCAGGCGCGGCCCATCTCGCCGCCGCCGCGCACGTGCGCGATCACGTAGACGGTGCGGCGCAGGATCGGCAGGCGCAGGGTCTCGAACTCGGGGTCGTAGCTGACCTCGTACGAGCCGTACCCGATCTGCCAGCCCGCGTGCGTGCCGTCCGGGCGCGCGTCGCGGTGGTGGATGAGGGTGACGGGGATGCGGGTCGCGCCATCGCGCGCGAGCACCCACACGCGCTCCTCGACGAACTCGGCGGGGTCCCAACCGGGCGCCTCGCGGGTGCGCAGGGTGCGCACGCCAAGGGCCGCGATCTCGCTTGTGTCTTCGGGGGACGAGGCCTGGGCCGGGTTCGGCAGAGAAACCTCGGCGACCGTGGGCGGCACGGTCTGCGATTGGAACTCTACGCGCAGCGGATCGGTCCAGGGGGTCGGCACGGTCGTGATCGTGCGTACCGGGGCGTCCACCTCGACGCGCCGCCACGTGGGCTTTTCCTCGCGGCGGTCCCACACGTCGATCTGCGTGAGCGAACCCGAACGCAGGGAGAGGGCCACGTAGTCCGCGTGGGCCTCGACGTCGGTGATGCGCTCGCCGGGTCCGGGGCTGCGCAGCGGCTCCCACGACTCGAAGGGGGTGAGGGGCGTGGGCTCATCCTCCGGCAGGGGAGTGCCGGGCGTGCGATCCGCCAGCGCCTGGCGGCTGTACGCGGGGGAGGACGTCATGCCCAACTGTGCCAATGCCTCGGGCGAACCCCCTGAGGGCAGCATCGCCTGCGCGAGCGAGCCCTCCTGCGTCAGCCCCGTATGCACGATGAACAGGCGCTCCCCCGCCGAATCCGCCGTCACCAGCGTGCGGGGGCGCACCGACATGAGTGGCAGCGGGCGCACGGAGGGGTGGGCGGGCAGCCACAGCCACGCGCGGCCCGCCGTCGACGACGAGGAATGGATGACGACGTGCCCCGGGAAACCCGAGGGCGCGAACCCCATCTCGAAGCCCTCGTCCGGCTCGACCAGCAGCAGCTCGTCGGCCTCGCGAGGCGTGCCCACGCGGTGCAGCCACACGTCGCACGCGCGCCACGCGTCGTCCACGCCCATGTAGATAAAGGAAGCGGAATCATCCGCCCACGCGAAGCCGTACCCGGCGTCCACCACGGCCTCGTCGATGACGCGCCCCGACGCCTCCTGCACGACCCACGTGTAGCGCTCATCCCCGCTCGTGTCCCGCGCCCACGCGATCAGGCGCCCATCCGGGGACGGGTACAGGTCCGCCAGGCGGAAAAACTCATGCCCGCGCGCCCACTCGTTCTCATCGACGAGGAGCTCCTCGCCCCGCGCGGGCACGCCCGGAGAGGGGACGAGCGGGACCAGCACCCCGGCCTCGTCGCGCTCGATCGGCGCACGGTGATGCGTCGCGTAGGACTGGCCCTCCGCGAAACGCCGGAAATACCAGAACTCGCCCTCGCGGATCGGAACCGTCACGTCGGTGAGCGCCGTGGAGGCCTTGACCTCCTCCACGAGGCGCGCGGCCGCCTCGCGCGTCGGCTCGGTCACCGCGTCCGCCCACGCGTTCTCCGCCTCCAGGTGCACGCGGACCTCGGGGTTATCGCCGTCGCGCAACCAATCCCACGGGTCATCAAAATGCTGTCCGAACTGGTCACGCACCCGATACCCATAACGTTTCGGGGCAACCGGGGGAGTGTTTGGCGAGGCCTGGGGTGCCTCTCGCGGGATCGTCTCAGTCATGGGGACCATCTTAGAGGCGACGACCTTCGGGGCGGTGGCGTGGCGATGCCGACATACTGAACCGACGGTAGAAGCGCATGCGCGGGCATGCGACACTAGGGGAGTGAACGACGAACAACGCCCGCGCGGATCCGCTGCCGCGCTCGAACCCGCGGCCCCTGCGCTCGAATCCGTGGCGCTCTCGGACCCGCCCGCGTCTCGTCCCCAGCCCGGCACTCCAGGACACGTGAACGAGGGGGCCGCCCCGGCCTCGTCCCTCACCCAGCGCGCCCTGGCCTGGACGCGCGAATTCATCCAATTCGGACTCGTCGGAGCGACCGCGTTCATCGTCGACATGGGGCTGTTCAACCTCCTCCAACACGGGCCGCTCGGCGTCCTCGCCGGCCACCCCAACGCCGCGCAATTCATCGCAGCCGCGACCGCCACGCTCTACTCGTGGATCGCCAACCGCCTGTGGACCTACCGCGGTCGCACCCAAGACAACGCCACCCGCGAAGCCATCCTCTTCTTCGTCGCCAACATCTGCGGCATCGCCATCTCACAGTTCTGCCTGCTGTTCACGCACGACATCCTGGGACTCACCTCGGCGCTGGCCGACAACATCGCCGTCTACGTCGTCGGATTTGTGCTCGGCACCGCATTCCGATTCTTCTTTTATCACTACGTGGTCTTCACCGGACGTACGCGCGCGTAGGTTTGACGCCCGGCGGTAGGGTCGAAACGTGAAGGAAACGGCAGAACACTATCCGACCCCCGAAGAATCCATCGCCACGATGGTGACTATCGATGACACCGCCCTCGTGTTCGAAGGCGGCGGCATGCGCAACGCCTACACGGCCGCGCTCGTGAGCCGACTCATCGCCGAAGGTATCAACTTCCCCCATATTTCCGGTGTATCCGCTGGATCCAGTCACCTGTGCAACTTCACCTCCCGCGACGCGATCCGCTCCCACGCGACCTTCGTCGACCTCGTCGAAGATCCCGAATTCGGTGGCCTCAAGCACTTCCGTAAAGGACACGGCTACTTTAACGCCGAGTACATCTACCAGCAGATCTGCTACCCCGACGGTGTCCTGCCCTTCAACATGGACACCTTCCTGGCAAACCCGGCGACCACGCGCGTCGCCACCTTCAATGCCTCGCGCGGTGAAGAACGCTGGTTTTCCAAGGAGGAAATGAGCACGCTGGACGCGCTCGGCCCCATCGTCCGGGCCTCCTCCACGCTGCCGATCCTCATGCCACCCGTCGAAATCGACGGCGACACCTACGTCGATGGCGCGCTCGGCCCCAACGGTGGGCTCCCCTTCGATCAGCCGCTGCGCGAAGGCTACCGCAAGCTCCTCGTCGTCCTCACGCGCCCCCGCGACTACGTCAAGGCCCCCATGCCAGCCAGCGTCGGCGCGCTCCTGCGCACCGCATACCGCCAGTTCCCGTCCGTTTTTGAAGGCGTGGCGCAACGCCCCGACCGCTACAACGCTGGGCGTAAGTTCCTCTTCGAACTTGAGGAACGAGGCCAGGCCTACGTGTTCGCGCCCGACAACCTGTGGATCAATAACACCGAGTCTCGGCGCGAACGCCTGGAAGCCACCTACCGTGCTGGCCTGGTCCAGGCCGTGCGCGAAATGCCCACGATCAAGGCGTTCCTGGGGCTGTAGGGGTTTCGGGATTCCCCGTGGCGCGTGCCCCGCGCAGCTTTCCGCGGTATTTCAAGCATTCGATCGAGATAGTGCCCAACCCCTACATCTAGGGGCGCTTATTTGCCAACGACCCCTAGATGTGGGGGCGCGACACGCCCAAGACCCCTCTCGTTGATGGTGATGCGTAACACGATTCATGTGGTCGGAGGCGGGTTATGCACAGCATGGTGACGACCCTGTCCACAGTGCGCACAGGGTGCAGGGGCCTCTGGAGGACTCTCGTTTTACCTGCTTGGTGAGGCGAAAACCCACGTGTTTGCGCGCATCTGCGAGGGCCTTCATCAGGGGCGCGTCAAGCGTGTGATCAAGGGGTGTGATCCTGAGTGCCCGCTCTGTCCACAGGTGTGCGCCCCTCATCCACAGTCGAGGCGGTGCACACAACATCTAGGGGTCGGTTGCGAGGATGGCCCCAAGGTGTAGTGTTGTGGTGTTCGCGGCGAACGAGCCGCCAGAGAGTCAATTAGGTAAGCAACGTCCGGCCCCAAGCCGCAAGGAGACACGAACATGTCGATCACCGTCTACTCCAAGCCCCGCTGCCCGCAGTGCGACGCGACCTACCGCGCCCTCGACAAGCAGGGCATCTCCTACGAGAAGATCGACGTCACCCAGGACGCAGAATCCCTCGCCTTCATCAAGGGTCTCGGCTACCAGCAGGCCCCCGTCGTCGTAGCCGGCGAGGATCACTGGTCCGGCTTCCGCCCCGACCGCATCAAGGCCATCGCCGCCGCAGCCCTGGCGATGTCGGCCTGAGGCGCGTCGACAAGCCCCGGCCACTCGGCCGGGGCTTTCGCATGTCCGGGTAGGGACGAGGCCGGGGGCAACCCCGCGCAAACGCGCAGATACGGGTCGCGCGGTGAGGAATGCGACAAGCCATGTGACCAGGGGAAATGCCTGACCAGTGCGGCTAGCACACCTGCCCCATCCGGGCGCGCTCACGAGGCCCGCTACTGCGTCAATGATCCCACAAGGGGACACGCCCCCACGTCACCGCGCCCAGGCCTCGTCAGTGAGACACTAGAAGCTCACCGTCCCGACAAGTCGGAAGGAACACCATGGGCATCGTCGTCTACTTCTCGTCGGCGACGGGCAACACCCGCCGTTTTGTTGAAAAGCTTGGCCTCCCGGCCGCGCGGATCCCGTTGCGCCCCAAGGATGAGCCGCTTCGCGTGCGCGAGGAGTACGTGCTGATCGTGCCGACCTACGGGGGCGGCAATATTAAGGGTGCGGTTCCTAAGCAGGTCATCAAGTTCCTCAACAATCCCGAGAATCGTGCCCTGTGTAGGGGCGTTATCTCGTCGGGTAATACCAACTTCGGCAAGGCCTACTGCATCGCGGGCGATATCATCGCGGCCAAGCTGGGGGTTCCCCACATGTATAAGTTCGAGCTCCTTGGCACGCCTGAGGATGTCTCCAGAGTTCGCGAAGGACTGGAACAGTTTTGGCAGAAAACTACACCGACACAGGCGTAGAGGAAGCTCTCTCCCCGGAGCTGGACTACCACGCGCTGAACGCGCAGCTTAACCTGTACGACGCGGACGGACGCATCCAGTTTGACGCGGATCGTAAGGCCGCTCGCCAGTACTTCCTCCAGCATGTCAACCAGAACACGGTGTTCTTCCATGACCTGGAGGAGAAACTGAAGTACCTGGTGGATGAGGGCTACTACGAGCAGCACGTCCTGGATCAGTACGACTTCGCGGATATTAAGGCGCTGTATAAGCAGGCCTACGCCCACAAGTTCCGCTTCCCGACGTTCCTGGGCGCGTTCAAGTACTACACGTCGTACACGCTCAAGACCTTCGACGGGAAGCGCTACCTGGAGCGCTTTGAGGATCGCGTCGCCATGGTGTCTCTGTACCTGGCGCGCGGCGACATTGAGCTGGCTCGCAGCTTCGTTGACGAGATCATGACGGGCCGCTTCCAGCCGGCCACCCCGACCTTCCTCAACGCCGGTAAGGCGGCGCGCGGCGAGCTGGTGTCCTGCTTCCTCCTGCGCATCGAGGACAATATGGAGTCGATCGCGCGCGGCATCAACTCTGCGTTGCAGCTGTCCAAGCGCGGCGGCGGTGTCGCCCTGCAGCTGACGAACCTGCGTGAGTCGGGCGCCCCGATTAAGAAGATTCAGAACCAGTCCAGCGGCGTCGTGCCCGTCATGAAGCTGCTCGAGGACTCCTTCTCCTACGCGAACCAGCTGGGCGCGCGTCAGGGCGCGGGTGCCGTGTACCTGCACGCGCACCACCCGGACATCATGCAGTTCCTGGACACCAAGCGTGAGAACGCGGACGAGAAGGTCCGTATCAAGACGCTGTCCCTGGGCGTCGTCATCCCGGACATCACGTTCGAGCTGGCACGCAAGAACGAGGACATGTACCTGTTCAGCCCCTACGACGTGGAGCGCGTGTACGGCGTGCCCTTCTCCGAGATCTCGGTGACGGAGAAGTACCACGAGATGGTGGACGACGGCCGCATCCACAAGCGCAAGATCAACGCGCGTCGTTTCTTCCAGACGATCGCGGAGATCCAGTTCGAGTCCGGTTATCCCTACATTGTCTTCGAGGACACGGTGAACAAGGCGAACCCGATCAAGGGCCGCATCACCATGTCGAACCTGTGCTCGGAGATCCTGCAGGTGTCCGAGGCCTCGACCTACAACGATGACCTGTCGTACTCGCACGTCGGCAAGGACATCTCCTGCAACCTGGGTTCGCTCAACATCGCGAAGACCATGGATTCCCCGGACTTTTCCAAGACGATTGAGATGGCGATCCGCGGCCTGACGGCCGTGTCGGACCTGTCGGACATCGGCTCGGTGCCGTCGATTGCGCGCGGCAACGCGATGAGTCACGCGATCGGCCTGGGCCAGATGAACCTGCACGGGTACCTGGCGCGCGAGCACGTGCACTACGGGTCCGAGGAGGCGCTGGACTTCACGAACATGTACTTCATGACGGTCCTGTTCGAGGCCATCAAGGCCTCGTGCACAATCGCGCGCGAGCGCGGTGAGCGCTTCGAGGGCTTCGAGGACTCCGCGTACGCGTCGGGCGAGTTCTTCCGCAAGTACATTGACGAGGAGTGGGCACCCGCCACGGACAAGTGCCGCGAGCTGCTCGCCGCCTCGTCCATCAAGGTCCCGACCCAGGCGGACTGGGAGGCCCTGGCTGCCGACGTCGCCACGTACGGCATGTACAACCAGAACCTACAGGCGGTTCCGCCGACGGGTTCTATCTCGTACATCAACAACTCGACGTCGTCGATCCACCCGATCGTGTCCCGCGTGGAGATCCGCAAGGAAGGCAAGATCGGCCGCGTCTACTACCCGGCACCGTACATGACGAACGAGAACCTGGAGTACTACCGGGACGCGTACGAGATCGGCCCGGAGAAGATCATCGACACCTACGCGGTGGCCACCCAGCACGTGGATCAGGGCCTGTCGCTCACGTTGTTCTACCCGGACACGGTGACGACGCGTGACCTGAACAAGTCCTACATTTACGCGTGGAGGAAGGGCATCAAGACCCTGTACTACATGCGCCTGCGCCAGATGGCCCTGGAGGGCACGGCGGTTGAGGGCTGCGTGTCCTGCATGCTGTGATGCTTCGTTGAGTGGCGCGGGGGTCGGGAAACCGGTCCCCGCGCCGTTTTCTGCGCGCGGACGAGGCCGTGGCGGGGCTTCGTGGTCGCGGCAAACTGGGTGCGCTGTGGGTGTGGGACGAGGCCAAGTAGCGTGCGTGGGACGAGGCCGTGGCGGGGCCGAGCATGAGGGCTGAGCCAGCCCAGGCCTCGCCGCTGTGCATTTGGCGCGTTAGGATCAGTCGAGCATCTGCCGGACAACGATTGTGGAGTGACGCATGAGTGATCCCATCAACCCCTACCCGCAGCAGGCACCTTACGGCCAGGGGGATGCGGGCTACGGGCCCGGCTACGGGCCGCAGGGTTTCCCCGGCTACCAGGCTTCGCCTTTCGCGGTGCAGCGCGCCCAGTCGAACGCGTCGACGGTCCGCACCTTGTCCTTCCTGAGTTTTCTGTTCGGCGGCCTCATGCTGTCGGGCGCGATGTGGATCTGGTCCGACAAGCTGATCGAGGAAGCCCGACTCGCGGGCGTGCCGATGCCCCTGATGAACGAACTCGCGAGCGCCCGATCAGCCGCCAAGATGTGCTCGATCATTCATCTTGTGGTCCTCGGCGTTGCCCTGGTGGTCCTCATTGCCATCGTGGCGGTGTGGGGATTCTTGTTGGTGTCGATCTCGCGCTGATGAGCGTTACGCCACGCGGCTCCCGAGGTCTGTCCCCGGAACAAGAGTAGCAGCGGGGGCGGAGCGATCAGTGATTCCCAGTGGGTATCTGGGTCCGCCTACAGTGCCGACAGCGGTCTGCGATACCATGAGCCGTAGATTCATGAGAGACAGTCACTGGGAGTAATGGATGAGCGATCCCGAGAATATCTTTGCGCAGCAGGTGTCCGACGACTACATGGCCCTCGAACGGCAAGGGAAGAGCGACCAGCAGGGTCCCTATAGCCAGCAGGAAGCGTATGGTCAGGCGGGATACGGTCAGCAGGTCGCGTATGGTCAGCAGGGTCCTTACGGTCAGGCAGGATACGGCCAGCAGGGTCCTTACGGTCAGGCAGGATACGGCCAGCAGGGCCCCTACGGCCAGGCAGGATACGGCCAGCAGGTCGCGTATGCTCAGGCGGGATACGGTGAGCAGGGTCCCTACGGCCAGGCGGGATACGGCCAGCCCGTGTATGGTCAGCCCCTGTATGCGTCGCCAGCCAACTACGAGTACGAATCGATTCGCTCCAGCGCAATGATCGTCATGTGCATGGCCGGCATGAGCTTCTTCCTTGCCCCGATTATTCTGTCTGTTCCCGCCTGGGTGTGGGGGCACTCGCTTGTCTCAAAGGCACGGTCGATTGGGGCCCCACAGGACGTTGTGGACCGTGCGCGCGCGGGCTGGCTCGTCGCGATGATCATTTCGATCCTGCAAATTAGCGGCTTCGTCTTGTTCATTGTGATCTTTTGGATGGCCCTTGCGTCGCAATCATGACCTCGTGCGGGCGGGTCCAGGAATGTTCCTGGACCCGCCCGTTTTGTTCCTCAGGTGTCTGCGATAGGATGCAGCAGCGATCTGAAGGCAACCACATCTGGAGCAGCGCATGAGTAACATCAACAACGTCTTCGCGCGCCAGCCCGGAGCCGTACAAGTGCCCGCTTCGGCGCACGCCTGGGATCACACGGCTGTTCCAGTACAGACCCCGGGGAAACACCCGTTCTCGCGGCCCCCACACCTCCCGGCGCATGCCTCACGCCACGGATGCCTGGTCACCTACGGCCAGATACTGGTGGAACAAGTCAGGGCTTCCTACAATGCCCGGGTCCGAACCTCCTCCGTCATCCTGATCACCATCTCGCTGCTGAGCATCTTTTTCTGCTTCATCATCCTGTCCGGCGCATGCCTGCCAGCCGCGCGAGCGCAGGTACGCGCCGCAGTCGACTACCGCGTCCCCGAGCCCGCCATCAAGCTCGCCCGGACCACCTTCTATGTTGTGCTCGCGTGCTTCGTCGTCGACCTGGCTGCCCTCATCGCCTTCATTATCTGGTTGTTCGGCTGACCGCGCACCCCAACCCTGGCCTCCTCCCCGAGGAACCCGCGCCCCGGCCTCGTCCCCGAACCTCACGACCCGGCCACCGCGCGAACCCCGACGCGCGTGGATGCGCCTGTAAACTTGACGTATGACTCCCCGATACGAAGCCCCCGCGCGCTCGATTTCCGGAACCGACGCTGACCTGCTCGATCAGCTCCGATACGCGGACGGGAGACCCTACGGGTTCTACAAGAACGCCCTCGGTGCCTGGGATTACGGCGACTTCACCCTCGCCATAGACCACGTGCAGGCCGACCCCTACGCCCCGCCCTCATCCCTGCGCGCCTGGACCCGACCCGAGGCCATGGGCCTGCCCGAGGCCGCCCTGGCCTCGCCCGACGCACGCCTCGCAGCCGGGGACTTCATCGCCCGTGCCTTCGACGAGGCTATCCGCGCCCGCGGCGCGCGCGACGTGTCCATCGCCCGTGCCGGTGCCCTCATCCTCCAACGCTCCTACGCGACCGTCCTGCCCGACCGAGTCGAAGTACGATTCCAGGTCAAACTCCCCGCGCGCGGACGCACCATCCTCGGTAAGAGCGCCGCACGCCTCTTCGACGTGGACGTGCCCAACATCATCATGGACTGCTTCGACTTCGTCTCCGAAGACCCGGCCACCACCCGCAAGCGCTCCCGCCTCCTCGGCCACGTCGCCGCCTACGAAGACTACCGCGCCCTCCAGGGCATCCTCGAAGACCGCGGCTGGGTATCCTTCGTCGCCGACGAGGCCATGCTCGCGCGACGCTCCGGCGTGTCCGAAGCACCCCTGGCCGGGGACGGCGTCGTCGCCTTTACCGCCCCCGAATCCCTGCGCGCCACCGTCACCCTGCCGCACGCCGGCGAGGTGTCCGGCATGGCGATCCCCCCGGGCCTCACCCTCATCGTGGGCGGCGGCTACCACGGCAAATCCACGCTCCTCGAAGCCATCGCCCAAGGCGTGTACGCGCACGTGCCCGGCGACGGCCGCGAACTCGTCGCCACCGACCCCACCGCCACGAAGGTGCGCGCCGCCGACGGCCGAGCCGTCACCGGCGTCGACATCTCACCCTTTATCACCCACCTGCCCGGCGGTGCCGACACCACGTCCTTCTCCACCGAAAACGCATCCGGATCCACCTCACAGGCCGCCTCCATCATCGAATCCCTCGAGCTGGGCGCACGCACACTCCTCATCGACGAAGACACCTCCGCCACCAACCTCCTCATCCGCGACACCCGCATGCGCGACCTCGTCGCCGCCGACAAAGAACCCATCACGCCCCTCGTCGACCGCGTCACCTCCCTCACCGAGGCCGGGATCTCCCTCATCATGGTCGTCGGCGGCTCCGGAGCGTTCCTCGACGCCGCCGACCGGGTCCTCATGATGGACAACTACCACTGCCTCGACGTCACCTCCCGCGCGCGCACAGTCGTAGCCAACCTGCCGCGCCCCCGCACCGACGCCCCCACCAGCTGGGAGGCAGCACCCCGCGTACCCGCCGCGAAAGCCCGCGTGGACCGCCCACGCACCAAAGCCTCGGGCACGTCCGTGCTGACCATCGACCGATCAACCATCGACATCTCCGACGTCGCCGCCGTCGTCGACCCCGGGCAGGCCGAGGCCATCGCCTGGTGCGTGCGCGGCGTCCTCGAGGAGATGACCGGCAAACAGTCGATGCCCGACCTCATGGCCAAGCTCGGCCGACGCCTCGCCTCCGAAGGCCTGGACGCCGTCTGCAAGTTCGGTGCCCGCTCCTACCCGGCGTTCCTGGCGCGCCCGCGCCTCATCGACGTGGGTGCGGCCATCAACCGCTACCGCGGCCTGGCCCTGCGCGAGCCGCGCGGCGAGGTTGTTGCGGGCGAGGTTTCCGAGTCGTAGGCGCTGCCGGGCGCCCGCTGGGTCGGGCTGCTTGGTGTGCCTGTGCCCGTGGGCGGCGGCCCGCCCGCTTGCTGGGTCGGGTTGCTTGTGGCCCCACGGGTGTTCCGGGCGCCGGAGGGCCCGGCCGCCCGCGAGGCTGGGCGACCTCACTTCGTTCGGCGCCGCGCCTCGAAGCCCGCCCTGGCCCTCCGGTCCCTCCGGCGCCCTCCACACCGGCGGCGCTGTATCGCTGTGCGTGGCCGGGCGCGTCGGCTCGTTGTCCGGCCAGGCCCTGCCGCCGCCCACGGGCACCGCAGCCTGGCCCTCCGTGCCCTCCGGTGCCCTCCACACCGGCGGCGCCTGGTGTGCGGTGTTACTGGTGGTGCCGCTAATGTTCCGGGCGCCTTCGGGTCCGGCTGCCCGTGCCCTCCGGTCCCTCCGGTGCCCTCCATGCCGGTGGGGCAGGTTGTTGACGTGTGGTTCGGTGCGTCGTCTCGTTGTCTGGCCAGGCCCTGCCGCCGCCCACAGGAAGCGCAGCTAGGCCCCGCTGGTGTTCCGGGCGCCGGAGGGTCCGGCCGCCCGCGAGGCTGGGCGACCTCACTTCGTTCGGCGCCGCGCCTCGAAGCCCGGCCAGGCCCTCCGGTCCCTCCGGCGCCCTCCACACCTGTGGGGTTGTGGTGAATGATGCGGATCGGTGCGTCGTTTCCGATGTCCGGCCGGGCTCCGTCGCCCACGGACGCTGTGGCAATCCCGTAGGCCTTGCTGCTGTCTCCATATTGGCGGTGTTGGGGATGGATGCGCCCAAAGTGCAGACCACTTCGGTGAAATTGAGTGAATTTGGGGTGTTTTGGGCGAGGTGGTCTGCGATTTGGGCGCACTGTGGTCGAGACTGCGACGAACGGGGCAACGGTGGACACCTGCGGGGATCTCTTCAAGTCGGGGAGAACGGACGATGTGCAGATGTGGGTCGGATCCCGTCCCCGGTTACGTCCGGTAACCTCGCCCGAAGCCCCGAAGCCCCGAAGCCCCGAAGCCCCGAAGCCCCGAAGCCCCGAAGCCCCGAAGCCCCGAAGCCCCGAAGTCCCAAAGCCAGTATGAGACGTAGCCTTGCGCGACTCGAACTAGCTGTGTTCGAGCAGCGCCCGGATCTGCGCGAGGACTTCCTCGGGGTGGGCCAGTGCCTCCCATCGGAAACGGCGGATACGCCAGCCCTGCGCTTCGAGCAGTCGCTGACGGCGCTCCTCGGCCTCGATGGAGCGGTGGACGGAGTCAATGTCGGAGCCGTACTTGCCTCGACCGTCGAATTCGATGCCGATCCGGTGCTCCGGAATGGCTACGTCGATGAAGTACCACTTGTTCGAGGCTAACACTGGGTATTGAGTTTCCAAACCCTGCAGGCCGCTTTGCACCAGCAGGTAGAGCAGGCGCGATTCCCCAGCACTGTCGCACCCCGCGTCCGCGTGAGCGAGCACCCAGCGCGCGGAAGTCACATGCTTCGTCCCCTGACCCGAGGAGGTGATCATGTGCAGCAGGCGCATACGGTTGTGCTCCTCGCGTTGCCGAGAATCGTCCCGGTAGAAGCGCCTGTATCGCGCCAGTTCGTGCAAACCCGCGCATGCGACGACAAATGCCTCCTCCCGGTCGAGTGCTAGCGCGCAGTCAATGATCGTATCCTCGAGCGTCGCGCCCATGATGTCCCCGTCGTAGCGATTCATCGCCGGTGATCGTCCTCCTCGCGGCCGGTGTGGGCGCACCGTGACCGCCGGGATATGGAGTGGACCCGAGTGAATCTCCGGGAGTGGGATCGGGCGCGGGTGCTGGTCGGAAACCGTGGTGACGTGGAGTGGGTGCTGGTGCAGAAGTGGCAGGCCCCGGAGCCATGCGGCGGTTGGTCCGGACACGATGAGGTGGGGATGCTTGTGCTGCAGGGCGAGCAGCCGTGCAAGTGCGACGATGACGGGTGGCTCGGAATGCGCGGTGATAGTCGCGGCGTCGAGGTAGTAGCCGGGAGCGATCCTCACCAGCTCGCCCAGCTGAGCACGCCGAGCGAGTCGACGGCGCTCAGCGTTGTTCGCACCTGTGGTGGAGTATGCGTGCGCCGCAATGGTGTAGATCGTATGCGCATCCATTGTGTCTCCTTCGACGTGCTTCCAATTGTACGGTGTGCGCCCAAAGCGCAGACCACTTCGGTGGAATTGGGTGAATGTGGGGTGTTTTGGGCGAGGTGGTCTGCGTTTTGAGCGCATGAGTGGTGCGGATGCGAGGCCGGGGTGCCTGGTGGGGGCCGGGCAGCGTGGTGTACCCGTGGGTTGCGTGCAGTTTGGCGAATGTGGGCAGATCGGATGGGGGACGAGGCCGGGGTGCCTGTTGGGTATGAAGGGTGTGGTTGGGCGTGGGGCGGATGTGGCTGGGCGTTGGTTTCGCCCCCGTCCCTGAGTCCCCTGACCCCGGCATGGTTTCCCGCACATGTCGCATGTGATTTCCATATAAACCTTGCAAACGCTGAGGTGGGATCGTTGGAATCGCAACGTTTGTGGAGGTTAATGAAAACTGGCCAAGGGAAGCTACGTGCGACTTTTCTGGGGGAGTGCCGTATGTGTAGACCGATCCTGAGCCTGAATCTCGTTCCTTCACGCTGAATGGCACTCGAATAACGCGGGACTCATACCGTGCCCGGAGGACACGTCGGCTCCGGAACCCGGAATGCCCCGAAGACACCCCGGGTGGTCTCGGGGATCAATCAGGGGAAACCTCCGTAGCGAAGACACAAGCTGACCATGCAGTATGTATACATGAACACGAACACGACAATCGCACAGGCCACCGCGGCCACCCAAGAGGCCCCGGCCTCGTCCATCGTCCGACTCCAGGGCGTCTCCAAGATCTACGGAAACGGCGACGCGCAGGTGCGCGCCCTCGACGACGTGAGCGTCGGCTTCGGTGCCGGCGAATTCACCGCCATCATGGGTCCCTCCGGCTCCGGCAAGTCCACGATGATGCACATCCTCGCCGGCCTCGACGCCCCCACCTCCGGGCACGTCTTCGTCGAAGACACCGACATCACCGCCCTGAAAGACACCGCGCTGACCAAGCTGCGCCGCGACCGCATCGGCTTCGTGTTCCAGTCCTTCAACCTGGTGCCCACACTGGACGCACGATCCAACATCCTCCTGCCCATGCGCCTCGCAGGAAAGACCCCCGACAAGGACTGGTTCGACCTGATCGTCAACTCCCTGGGCATCGCAGACCGCCTGAATCACCGCCCCTCTGAAATGTCCGGCGGCCAGCAGCAGCGCGTCGCTGTCGCCCGAGCGCTCATGAGTCGTCCCGCCGTCATCGTCGCGGACGAACCCACCGGCAACCTCGACTCGCACTCCACCACAGAGGTCATGGACCTGCTGCGCTGCGCCGTCGACGAACTCGGTCAGAGCGTCATCATGGTCACCCACGACACCGGCACCGCCGCCTACGCGGATCGCGTCCTCGTGTGCCGCGACGGTCGCATCGTCTCCGACCTGCGCGACGTCACCGCCGATACTCTGACCGCGGCGCTGCGCTGAACGCGTCCCCACACTGTTCCCAAGGCTCACCTCATGTCTGCAACAAACTCACTCCTGAGCGCCAACCTGCGCTCCCACGGCCGCCGTTACATCTCGACGGGCCTGGCCGTCGCTATTTCCACAGCCTTCATCGTCATCACTCTTATCGTCATGGCGGCGATGACGTCGAGCTTGACCTCCGGCGTCTACAGCCAGTATCAAGGCGGCACGATCGTCGTCTCCCAAGACAACGACGCGCCTGAGGGTACCATCGAGAGCGCTGAAAAAGCCCTGAAGGACACTAACGGCGTTACTGCCATCAAGCACATGGCCCAGTTGCCCGTCGTCGCCCAGACCGACACGACGCGCGGGGGCCTCTACGTCTCGCCGCTGGCCCCCAAACCCTTCGCCGAGCCGGTTCTGAGCGCCGGAACGGCCCCGACCGCCGACGACCAGATCATCATCCCGGAGTCCACGGCCTCGTCCCTCTCGCTGAAGGTCGGCGACACTCTGAAAGTGCGCTCTGGATTCACCGAGGGCGACTACCGCACCCTCACCATTGTCGGCACCACGCGCTCGAACACGATCAGCATGGGCATTCCCGCCAGCTACGTGACCGACGGCGGCTTCTCCGCGATCTTTGGGAGCACCGCGTCTGGGAAGTTCATTGTCGCGACCAGTGGAACGGACGCAGACAGCAACGAAAACCCTCCGGAGGCCACCCAAGACGAGTGGGTGGCGAAGGCGAACTCCGCGCTCAGCGACATTTCGGGCGTGAGTGTGACCAGCGTGCGCGAGGCGATCACGAAGGACCTGGATCAGGCGCGCCTGGGGGCATCGGTGACGACGGGGATCATGCTGATCTTCCCGGCGATCGCGGCACTCGTGGCCTCTATCGTCGTCTCCTCGACCTTCCGCGTCGTGCTCACGCAGCGCACCCGCGAGCTGGCGTTGCTGCGCACGCTCGGGGCGACCAGGCGTCAGGTCCGCTCGCTCGTGACCCGCGAGGCCTTCGCGATCGGAGCGATCTCGTCGGCGATTGGCGTCGTGGTCGGCTGGATGATTGGCGCGCTCGCGGTGGTGGAAAGCGGCCTGGGCACTAGCATCGCCGAGGTCTTGGTCGGAGTCTCCGTCTGGCAGCTTGCCCTCACGTGGCTGGGTGCGACCCTGTTCACGACTCTGGTCGGTGTCTTCCCGGCGCGCGCGGCCTCCCGCGTCGCCCCTATCGCGGCCCTCGCGCCCGTGAACGAGGCCGGGGCTGGGTCCCGGAAGAAGCACACCCTGCGCTTCATCCTCGGAGTCCTCGTCGCTGCGTCGGGTAGCGCGCTCGTTGCGTACGCGTGGCGCTTGGATAGTGCCAGCCAGAAGTTCATGCTGTCCTTCGGCGGAGCGCTCGTGGCCCTCCTCGGTGCGGTGGTCGCGGTCTCCGTCCTGCTGCCCGCTCTTACTCGGGCGTTTGGCGTGGTCTTCCCTGGCATGCTGTCCGCCATGGCCCGTGAGAACACGATGCGCAACCCCGGTCGCACCTCCGCGACTGGCTCGGCGATCCTCATCGGTGTGACCCTCGTCGTCACCATCATGGTGGGTGCGGCCTCCGTGCGCACTACCCTGACGAATGCCGTGAATGACGCCCGTCCCTTCGATCTCATTGCTGTGTCTACGACCGGGGAACTCACTGACGACCAGCAGGCGGCCATCGCGGCCACCGACGGTGTTGCCGCCACCGTCGCCCAGTACGCCGCCCCCGGCGTCCTGACCCTGGCGCCAAGTGCCTCCGCCTTCGAACCGGCAGAGGGTAGTGGTGCGGTGGAGCCTGGCATGACGTTGCCCGTCATGATCACCGGTGAACCCAACTACACGGGCGTCACTCACTCGACCGTCACTCAGATGGGCGACGACGAGGTGCGCGTCGGCGACAAGGCCCTGGCAGGGCAGATGCTGCGCCTGTGCGCCGACACGTGCACGGACCTGAGCGCCGCGTACGACAAGGACCTCAGCGACGGGGACACCCGGGTCTCCGAGAAGACCTTGCGTTCCATCGTGACCTCACCCGAGCGTCAGGCGATCATTATTAAGCTGGCCGATGGGGCCGACGTCGAGGCTGTCCAGAGCACGCTGCTCAAGGACTCGCAGCTCAGCGTCAACGGCTCCGCCCTGGAGCGCCAGATGTACACGAAGGTCATTGACCAGATGATGATGGTCCTCGTCGGGCTGCTCGGCGTGTCCGTCGTCGTGTCCCTGGTCGGCGTCGCCAACACCCTGTCCCTGTCGGTGGCCGAACGTACCCGCGAGAACGGTCTGCTGCGCGCGCTGGGTCTGACGCGACGCCAGATGAAGAGCCTCCTCGCCCTCGAGGCGCTGTTCCTGTCCCTGACCGGCGCGTTGATCGGTGTTGGCCTGGGCATCGCCTTCGGGTGGGTCGGTGTCATGAGCCTGCCCATCGAGGGAGCAACGGCTGTGATGAGCGTGCCGTGGCTGCAGCTGGTCGGCGTGTGTGCCGTCGCGATTGTCTCCGCTCTGGTCGCCTCGTGGCTGCCGGGACGTCGGGCAGCGAAGGTCAGCCCCTCGGAGGCGCTGGCGACCGAGTGAGTGCCGGTTGAATGGCGGGCGGGGCGCTGTGGGTATGATCCACAGCGCCCCGCCCGCGTCAGCGTGCGCTTCGCGTCAGCGTGCGATCCTCCTGCGGGCCGCGCGGGTCGCCAGCGATGAGGCGATTAGGGCTGCCGAGGCCGCTAGGTACGGGTACAGTCCCGGCCCACCCGAAAGAGGCAGGGTCGGGGCCTCCCTGTCGGCGACCATGATCGTGGCCGTGAACTTGCCGTCGATGATCATGCCCTGCACGTCCAACGTCAGGTCGTTGTAGCCGGAGTTGTAGACCTGGACGGAGGCCTTCGTCCACTTGTTCTGGTCGAAGATCTCCGTGTCGGGCATGACGTTCGTGCCCGTGCCGTCGGCCAGCTGCGCGCTCAGGGTGAAGCCGATTGGCTGGGGTAGGAGCAGGTGGCCGTCGGGGGCCTTGGTTTCGACCAGCCAGTACTTCTTATCCGTCGCCAGCGTCGTCACCTTCCAGTAGTACGGGAAGTCGCCGGTGTTCGACGCATCCAGCGTCAGGACCGGGGTGGCCGACCCGTTGACGCGCGGGTCCACGTCGTAGATCGCGAACTCGGAGCCAGCCAGTGGATAGTAGGAGTAGCCCTGCGCGTCTATGTACTCGTTGGCGATTTCGGGCCACTGGAGGTTCGTGAACTGGCGGCCGGCCTTCGCGATGATGACCGTGCGCACGCGGACCGGGCCGCACACCTTGTTGTTATCTGAGCCGTCCGAATCTCGATCCGACGCGGCGATCACCTCGCTGTAGAGGCCGTACCCCGAGCGCGGAGCCCCCAGGTAGCGGCACGAGAAGCGTGACTCGTCGACGGTCGGTGCCTCCGAGCGCGTCACGTTTATGCGCACCCAGTACTCGCGCGACGAGTTCGCGGGCAGCGGGTCGCCGCCCGTGATCTGGTAGCGCCCGCCCGCGCCGCTCAGCTCGGTCGCGGCGTCCAGGCCGTCCTGTGTGGCGGCCACGCGCACCGAGTTGATCGTCAGACCGGAGGGGAAGCCGGGCGCGACCTGCAAGGCCCCCGTGTCCGAGTCCAGCGATCCGCTGTTCGTGGCCGTCACCTTGTAATCCACGTCGAAGGTCACGGACCCGTTCTCGCCGCCGTTTGCCACGAGTTCCTGCTTGACGCTCACGTCCGCGCTCTTCGCGTGGTTCGTGAACGTGCAGTCAATCGTCTGCGCGGCCGCGCTCGCCACCGCTCCGACACCCGCGAAATTCACGCTCTTCGTGTCGGTGTCCACGGTCGCTGCCACGGCCTCGCCCGCGCCATTCACGCACGAGATCGACTCAAGCGTCCACTCGTCGTCCGGCGCGTCCGGGCTGGTCACGCCGCTTTCCGTGATCGTGAAGTCCGAGTGCCCCACCAGGAACGCCTGGTACGAGGCCATGGACCCCTTCTTGTCTGCGCCGACCCCGGTGGGGGTGATGGTCTGGTTGAAGGAGCCGTCCTGGACCCAGCCGGACACCGCCGTGCCGTCCGGCGTCGTCGACGAGGCCGTGGCACCGGCCGGCGCGTCAACCGCGTCGCGGGTCGCCGTGGAGGTGAAGGTTGCCGACGGCTGGGTCGCGTACGTGCGGCCGCCGTCCGTGGTGATGACCTTGTGGATGCGCACGTAGCGCTCTTGCGTGATCGAGGCATACAGGCACGCGAAGCTCATGTTGAGTTCCGGCGTGCTCATGGACGTGACGGGCTGCGCGCCCTCCGGGGGAGCCGCCGGGCACGAGGCGCTGCGGCCGTTGTCTGTGAAGCCCCAGATCGTCATGCGGTAGCGGATCCCGTCCTTCTCCCACACCGTGTCGGGCAGTGTGGAGGTGGAGATGGAGACCGTGTCGTTCGAGGCCGGGGTGCGCAGGGAGATATCGACGGCGTCCGGCCAGTCGTTCTCCGCACGCTGCGCTTTCGCCCAGCCCGCGGTCTGGTCGATGTGGCCCTTCTGTCCCTTGTTGTACAGGTCGTGCGTGCCGTTTCCAGCGCCGACGTGCTGGGCGCACACGGTCTTACCTGTCAGCCACTGGTCGGTATTGCGGCCCTCTGGGTTGTAGAGGCGTGCCGGTCCCGTGAACTTCCCGCCGATCTTGCGGCGGCGTCCGTTCGCGGCCACCGATCCGTCAGGGTTCGTGTCGCACACGCTGTTGGCGACGATGGTGTAGGCACCGCCCGCGCGCGGCACGACCGTCGTCTCCGTGTCGTCCTGGGACTCCTCAACGTCCCACGGGATCGCCCCCTGCATGGCGAAACCGTCACCCTGGATGCGCAGGTTCAGGTCTCCGTGGAAATACCGCTGCGGACCCACATCGGTCAGTGTCTTCTCGTTCCTGCCCGTGCCTCGCTCCAAGTTGTTGAAAATCGGCAGGTTGTTGTTGCGCAGCGTGCCCAGCAGGAAGGGTTTGCCGGCTGCGACCGTGCCCGGCGAGGCCGGCTGGAAGCCCACCGCCGTCTGCTTCCACGGCGCGATCTTGCCCTGGTTCGTCGTCTGGTTGTTGTAGAAGATGACGCCGTTCTCCGCCGGGTTTTCGCCCCACGGCAGCGAGCGCGTCGTGTAGCTCCAGTAGCCCTGCGACGCCAGGGAGGATTCCAGCCACTGGGCGCGCTTCCAGCCCGTCCCCTCCTGCAGCGAGCCGCCTGGCCACGGCCCCCACTGGTCCAGGGGCTTGACCCAGCCGTCGCGCGACCACATGTTCGGCTTGTAGGTCTCCATGTAGGCGTATCGGTCCACCTGGTTGCGCGTGTCTTCGACCGTGCCGTAGTAGACCAGGCGGCGGAAGTTGTAGTCCCACACGCCCGGCTCGTCGCTGGGGTCGATGAACGGGTACGTGCGCTCCGTCGGCGAATTATTGACGACCGAATCCGTGAAAATCGAGGCCACGTTCGTGATCGTGAAGGTCGCTGCACCCTCGGGTTCCTGGGCAGCCTGCGCGGGCTGCGCGGTGGGGGTCGCGACCGCGAGGCCTCCCACCGCCATCACCGCCGCGCACGTTCCGGCCAGGGCGCGCAGGAATTGCGGTGCGTGGTGGTCTACGTGGGTGCCGGCGTCGTTCCCTGCCGGGGTGCCCGCCGTGGGGGCGGTGCCCCGCGAGGCGTTTCGGTCGTGTGTGTCTGTCAGTCCCATGCCTACTCCGTCGCGGCGGGTCATTGTGCCCGCTGGTTATCGCCAAACTAACTGATGACAATGCTATCTGTGTCGGCGGGCGCCTGCAAACATTTGTCACAGCAGGGCGGTTTTCGGAGTAATCGGATAGTCAGGAGTCGTAGTAAAACGAGTATTATCAGGATATTTCTATGCGTTTGTGGGATGCGTTGCATATTTGACATGTGGAGCACATGGTGCCCCGGCGGGGGAGTGTTAGCGACTTGTCAGTGGTGCTTGTTCCCCGATCCCGACCGAGCCTGGCTAGCACTCGACGACGTTGACGGCCAGGCCTCCCTCCGAGGTCTCCTTGTACTTCGAGAGCATGTCGTTGCCGGTCTGGCGCATCGTCTCGATGACGACGTCCAGGCTCACCATGTGCCGCCCGTCGCCCCACAGCGCCATGCGCGCAGCGTTAATAGCCTTCACGGCGGCAATCGCGTTGCGCTCGATGCACGGCACCTGCACGAGGCCCGCCACCGGGTCACAGGTCAGCCCCAGCGAGTGCTCCATCGCGATCTCGGCCGCGTTCTCCACCTGCTGCGGGGTGCCGCCCAGCGCCTGGGCCAGGCCGGCCGCCGCCATCGCCGAGGCCGACCCGACCTCGCCCTGGCAGCCGACCTCGGCACCTGCGATGGACGCGTTCGTCTTGATCAGCGCGCCGATGGCCGTGGCGGCCAGCAGGAACTCGTGCACGAGGGCTCGGCGGCGCGCCGCGCACTCCTCCACGGACGAGGCCGTGGCCTCGTCGCCGGAATCCGTGCACTCCGCCAGCGAGTCGGCAGAAGTAGCAGGTGTCATGCGGATGTGGCGCAGCGGCTGGACTGCCCCGTCCTCCGTGGCAGGACCCGCTGCCACACCCGGCACCGAACCCGTCTCCGGGCAGTGCGTCACCAGGTAGCCCAAGACCGCCGGGATGACGCCCGCCGCCCCGTTCGTTGGTGCCGTCACCACGCGGTGGCCGGCCGCGTTCTCCTCGTTCACAGCCAAGGCGAACAGGTTGACCCAATCCATCGCTCGCATGGGATCCGCCGTCGTCGACGCCCACGCAGCGCCCGCCGCGCGACGACCGCTCGAGCCAGCCCCGGCCTCGTCCATCGACTCCACAGGCGATGCGGGGATGCCCGTCAAGCGCTGGGCGAGTTTTCCGGCGAGCGCTCGGGCGCGGCGCGGCACATCCAAGCCGCCTGGGAGAATGCCTGCCGCCGACGTGCCCGCGTCCACGCAGTCGAACATTGTGTCCGCGATGCGATCCAGGTAGGCGTTGAGCGTGTCGCGTGGGCGCACCGCCTCCTCATTCGTACGCACGAGGTCCGCGATGCTCAGGCCGGCCTCGTCGCACTGGGCGAGCAGCTTTGCCGCCGACGCGAAGGGGTGCGGTGCCGGAATGTCGATGCCGACGCCCGCCTGGCTGGAGGCGAGAGAGGAGACCTCGGGATCCTGCGGGTCGTCGTTCGTCTGCAGCATGACGAAGCCACCGCCCACCGAGTAATAGGTGCGCTGGAGGATGACGTCGCCGTCCTGGCTGGTGGCCGTGATCGTCAGCGCGTTCACGTGATAGGGCAAGACCGTGCGTGGGACGAAGCGGATGTCCTCGGCGATATTCAGGGGAATGCGCGTGCCGCTCGGCAGCGTGAGCGTGCCCGTGCGCGCCAGCGTCGGCAGAATCGCCTCCACCGTGTCGATATCCACCGTCTCTGGGTCGTAACCCGCCAAACCTAGGAGGACCGCGCGGTCCGTTGAGTGGCCTCGGCCCGTCGCGCCCAGTGAGCCGAACAGGTCAATCGTGATGTGTGACGGCGGCGTCAGCGCCGTCAGCTCCGTCGTGAACGCGAGTCCCGCGCGCATCGGCCCCACCGTGTGCGACGACGACGGCCCGATCCCAATGCGGAACATGTCGAACACCGACAGTGGGTGCGGCGCGTCGTGCGCGGCGACCTCACCCGAGACGATAGCGGCGGGCGTGGGACGCGACGGGTCGTAAGCGGTAACGGGCGCGCCAAGCGCGACGGGGCGAAGATCCATGCGCCCTATTGTGCAGGTGCTCGGCTCCTCGCGCGTGACGAGGCCGGGGTAGGGAGGGTGAGAAGGTAGTGAGTGGGAGGTTGGGGGCGGTGTGTGTTCGATGCAGTGTGGGCGTCCAGGGCCTTCGGGAGTGGGGTGACGGGGCGTGCGGTATTGTTTGTGCGAGGGTGTCAAGTTGCGTCTAGTTCCGCATTTTGATTTGTTGCCAGCCGTTAAAAATGGCAAAGCAACGATGTATGTTGCGCCGATTTAAATTGATACCATCTGGTAAAACAGCGAATTCTTGCGGAAATAGACCTTGACTGTTATTCTGTAACGTAAGATACGAGGAAGGTAGTGAAAATCGGGTTGCGTTTTTCAGTAACTGCATCGTAGGCTGGGCGTCATCAAGGTTGTGGAAAAACTGAACCGGACATCCCACCGGCACCACAGCGAAGCAAGGGACCTGAGGAGAATGATCAATGGGAACGAGTCGAGCGCGCGCAGGACACGCGCGGCACACGCGAACAGGGTTCCTGACCCGCGCACTGGCCGCCCTGGCCGTCGCCGCTACCGCCGCCGGAACGATTGTCGCAACCCAGGTCACCACCCCCGAGGCAGCCCAGGCCGCCCAGGAGCCCGCCGCCGCCAAGATTGATGTCGGTGAGGTCTCTGCATGGATGGGTAAAGGCGTTACCAACAACTCCGAGACCGACACGACCACCGACTACAACAACTTCATTCGCTACGGCATCGTCAAGGGCATGACAGAGAATCGTGTGCGCACGGGCGATACTCCGACCACGACGACGCTCGGCGGTCCCTACGCGAAGGCGAACGACGCGTGGACCTACATTGCACGTGGTGCCCCGTGGAAATGGGATGAGCAGACCGCCGACTGGGGTGACTCCGCCGCCAGTAAGGCATGGATGCAGGCCCACTTCGAAAAGTGGAGGGACGCAGGCAGTAAGGCCATCTGGGTGAACGGCCAGTCGGCCATCGGCTTCAAGCCAAACGATCCCGGTCAGGTTGCCCCTGGACAGACCTTCCTGCTCGGCGCGATCCGTCACAACAACCTGCCGATTGGTGGTACCCAGCAAATTCAGCAGTACCTGCACTCGTCCCTCAATCTGCAGCTGACCGGGCTGATTCCCGGTGACACCGGTGAGTCGTACCCATTCGTCAATTACGAGTCTTTCAACACCTTGGCCTCGACGATCATCTACCGTAAAGGCGGTGCCTACGTCAAGACGGATGGCGTATCCGACTTCTGCTCTCCCCAGTTTGGTCGAAACGGCTGGGATGCCACCCAAAAAATCAACAACAAGTTCCCTCGTGACCTTGTTCTTTCTGGTGAAGCGGGTCGTCCCGGCTACACGGCCGCTGGTGACTTCATTGGTCCCGCCTACGAGCCGGATCTGGCCAACGCAGCCAATCCCTCACAGGGCTACGTTAATAAGCCCGAGTCTCGTTCCGGACGCATGTACTGCGTCAAGTACGTGGGTGAGGGCAACGGCGACTACGACCTGTACAGCCAGTACTACAACGGCGGTGCGGAGCAGCCTCACGACCAGCTGACGAAGGAACAGACCTTGCCTCGTACCTGGCCCGGTGCGAAGGGTAACGTCAACGAAAACCCGTACGTCTCCGATACCGTCAAGCTCACGAAGACTGCTTCGGACCGTACTTTCACGAAGAACGGTCGTACCTACCGTCTGCACCTGTGGGGTTTTGTCCCCGCGAACAATGCGACCAACTTTCTGACCCCGGAGAACTTCAACTCCATCCCGACGGCTGACTGCCCGGCGTCCCCCTCGGTAGACGCCAAGCGCACCGACACCTTCGTGACGCAGGAACTCTCGGTCAACTACGGCTGCCTCTACGGCGTCATCACCGAGGAACGAAGCGTGCGCATCGTGAAGTACGTCGAGGATCCCTCGAGCATGTACCCAACGATCCCCGCCGCCAACTTCACGGTGACCACCGGCGATACCTGGGCGGACAACACTGACCGCACCCCGGCGACGACCGGCACCGTGACCGTCACGAAGCCCACGGCCTCGTCCGCCCCAGCCAAGACCTCGTACATCTCCGCAGCCGACCCGGTCGCGACGCTGACCCCCACCGGCTTCGGTGCGGCGAACGCGAAGTACGACTCGACCTTCATCCCCTTCGAGGTCGGTAACTCCGACTTCACCATCACGGAGAAGGACATCAGCACCGGCGGCGACGACAAGTGGAACCTCAAGGACATCCAGTGCGTCAACGGCATCGGTGAAGACGTCGCCGTGACCAAGACCGAGCGCGGCGTCAACTTCAAGAACGTCGGCGGCGCAGCGTCCAACGAGGCAGCCCCCATCACCTGTACGTTCGTCAACGAGTATCAGTCCCCCGACCTGCACGTCGCGAAGACCATCGAGGTGAACGGCGGTGCCAACGGTGCCACCAGCTTCACCGTGGACTACAAGATCGTCGCCACCAACGACGGCACGCTCGCCGCCAACACCGGCAAGCTCACTGACAAGCCCGACTTCGCGAAGGGCCTGGAGATCCAGTCCGCGAAGATCGCCGAGACCCAGGCGGGCCTGGACACCGCGTCCGACGCCACCGCCACGGACGGCGTCTACACGCTGACCGACGGTGTCGATCTGGCTGCCGGAGCCTCCAAGGAATACTGGATCCGCTTCGCGGTCACCCGTAACCCCGCGGCAACCGGCTACAACGAGGCCGACCTGGCCTGCTCCGTCGATGGAAATGGTGTACGCGTCCCCGGCAAGGGCCTCTTCAACGAGGTTTTGGTCGACGACCGTAAGGACAGCGACGGCGACTACAACAACAAGGATTGTGGCCCGACCGTCCCCCACGACTTCGTCGTGCTCAAGGCCGGCACCCAGAACATGGGCGCCACGTTCACCGACCCGACGAACCAGTACACCTACGGCGACAACAACGACGCGATGTACCCCCTCAAGGGCGCAGAGTTCGCGATCTACAACGCCAACCCCAACACGGACGCCAACGCCACCGTGGTCAAGACCCTGACCCAGGCCACCGCGACCGACGGATACTACTGGAGCGTGGGCGACCTCAATATCGACACCCCCTACTGGCTGGTCGAAACCAAGGCCCCCGCAGGACACTCCCTCCTGCCCCAGCCCCTCGAGTTCAAGCTGACGACCGCCCGAGCCGACGGCTCCGGAACGACGGTTGAACTCGCGGCCGACGCAACCGACGCGGCCAAGTGGGCAAAGGGTGCCGCCCAGGCCTTCTCCTCCGAACTGAACACTAACTCCGTGGAGCAGGGCTTCGTCATCGACGGCACCAACAAGGCCACCCTGGTCGTCAAGGACACCGAGGTTGGCGAGCTGCCCAAGGCCGGCAGCACCGGAATCTTCCCCTACATCGGCGTCGCAACGGCGCTCATGTGCGGGGCGATGGTGATGACCGTGGTCACCACCAAGAGGCGCAAGGCATACGCCTGAGCCACCCATGAGGTCCCGTGACCACGGCGACCCACCATCAGAAAAAACTCCCGAAATCACACACACAGGAGAAAGAAAACCTATGAGCACCACGAAGACCCGCCGCAGCCTGAGCCTGCTCGCAGCCTTCGCCGTCGCCGCTGGCGCGCTGGCCCTGCCCGCCGCCACCTCCGCGACGCAGGCCGCCCCCGCCTTCGGCCTCGCTGCCACGACCGAGCGCGCCCCCTCGCTGGTCGACCTCGACGCCACCAGGACCGGTTCTATCACCATCCACAAGCTGGTGAAGGACGACACCAACGGCATGACCGCTGGCAACGGCCTCGAGGACGCCACCGCCACCGGCACGCCCCTGGACGGCGCGACCTTCACCGTCGAGAAGCTGACCAACGTCGACCTCACCACGCAGGCCGGCTGGGAGAAGCTCGCTGGCTACAACGGCAACGTTGACACCGCGAAGGCTGACGGTACCGACGCGGCCATCACGAAGACCACCGCCGGTGGCGGCCTGGCTGTCTTCGACGGCCTCACCGTCGGTGCCTACCTCGTGACCGAGACCGCGACGCCTCCCGGCTACGTCGGCTCCAAGCCCTTCATCATCACGGTGCCCATGACGCACCCGACCGACCTCAACAAGTGGGTCTACGACGTCCACGCCTACCCGAAGAACTCGAAGGCTAACATCGACAAGACCGTCAAGGACGATACCACCCCGGCCATCGGCTCCGAGATCTCCTACACCCTGAAGTCCGACGTGCCCGCCGCTGAGGCCCTCGACTACTACGATGTCGTCGACCAGTACGACAAGCGCGTCGAGCTGCCCGAGGCCGGCGTCACCCTGAAGATCGTCGACGGCAAGACCGGCGAGGTCGCCCTGGTCAAGGACACCGACTACAAGCTGATCTCCGCCGACGGCACCGACGGTAAGACCAAGTTCTGGACCGCCGAGTTCACCGCGGCCGGCCGCCAGAAGCTGCTCGACAACCGTAAGGACGACACCACCAAGGTCCAGATGGACCTGGTCGGCACCGTCAAGGACAAGGTGGAGAACGATGGCCTGTTCAAGAACAAGGCCATCCTGCTCCCCAACGCCCCCTCCAACGGCTGGACCCCCGGCTCCGGTGAGGTTCCCCCGCCGGACTACCCGAACTCCGAGGTCGTCTCCAAGTTCGGCAAGGTGAAGATCACCAAGGTCTCCGCCAAGGACACCGCCGCCAAGCTTCAGGGCGCCGAGTTCGAGGTCTACCAGTGCACGCCTCAGTCCACCCCGACCGAGAACTTCGAGTCCGTCGACGCCACCCTCGACAAGAAGCTGAGCCCCGCCGGCACGTCCACCTACACCACCGACGCCAACGGTGAGGTCACCATCGACGGCCTGCGTAACAACGACTGGGAGAACAACGAAGCCGTCACCAACCCCGGCTGGTACTGCCTCGTCGAGACCAAGGCCCCCGAGGGCTTCGAGCTCCAGACCCGCCCGATCGCCTTCCAGGTCCTGCAGACCAACTCCACCGCTGACAACGAGTACACCCTCGCGACGACCGTCAAGGACGTCCCCACGAACGGTGGCTTCAACCTGCCGCTGACCGGTGCTGCCGGCGTCGGCGTCCTGATCGGTGCTGGTGCCCTCCTCGTGGGCGGCTCCGCTGCGATCGCGCTGGCCAACAAGCGCCGCAAGGAGCAGGCCGACGCCTGATCCTCGCTAGCTAGCGACACACAGGGGGGTGTGGACCCGCAGGTCCGCACCCCCCTCGCGTTGCCCGCAACCCGCCCACAGCGGTACTACCCTGTAACCAGACAAACTGCACCGGCCTCGGCAATGAACGGAGAAAGCGTGAGCACCCAAGCGCCCGACAAGAAGAAGATACCCCTCAAGCGGCGTCTCCTGGCCATCGCGCCCCCCATCCTGCTGCTCGCCGGCATCCTGGTCCTCCTGTACCCCGTCTTTGCGACCCAGTACAACAACTACCGCCAGGAATCCATTGCCTCCCAATTCAGCGCCGTCGCCGAAGACGCCGGCCCCGACGCCGTCGCCGAAAATCTGCGCCGCGCCGACGAATACAACGCCAACGCCGCCGAGTCGCCGATCCTCGACCCCTGGCTGGACGCGCAGCGCCCCGGCACCGAGGCCTACCAGGAATACCTGAGCCAACTCAACATCAACGACGTCATGGCCACCGTCAAGATCCCCGCCATCAACGTCAACCTGCCCATCTATCACGGCACCGAAAGCGCGACCCTCGACAAGGGCATCGGCCACCTCTTCGGCACCGCCCTGCCCGTTGGCGGCGAGTCCACGCACACCGTCCTCACCGGACACACCGGCCTGGGCACCGCTACCATGTTCGACCAGCTCACCAGCCTCAAAGAAGGCGACGTCTTCTACATCGAAGTCCCCGGCCGTCACCTCAAATACCAAATCAACGACATCCGCGTCGTCCTGCCCAACGAGACTGAAACCCTCAACAAGGTCGCAGGCAAGGACCTGGCCACCCTCATTACCTGCACGCCCTACGGCGTCAACACCCACCGTCTCCTGGTCACCGGCGAGCGCGTCCCCATGGACGAAGAAACCGTCGCCGCCGAATCCGCTCAGGTCAAGGGAACCGTCCTGCGCCCGTGGATGATCGCCATCCTCATCGCCGTCGCCATCATCCTCCTGGTCTCCGCCATCGTCTGGGCGCGCTCGCGCAAGCGCCGCGCTGAAGAACCCGCGGAGATCGACGAGGCCGTGGCTGGCACGGGTGCAGCGGTAGCGGGTGCTGCTTCGGTTGGTGGGGCTGCCTCTACGGTCGCCGCGCCCGCCGCCGCGCCCGACTTGCTGACCTCCGCCGACCAGATCACCGACGATGAGATCAACGCGGGGCGCACCGCGGCCCTGCGCAAGATACTGGAGGAACGCGGCCGAGAATAAGGGACTGCCTTCTCTCTCAGGGCCGGTCAGGTGGCCCTGAGGGGCACATGACCCACTCCTCCACGAGCGAGGAACCCTCCTTTCGCGGCGTCCCACGGGCCGTGCAAGATGCGTAAGCGCGCGAGTGTGAGCGACCACGCTCACCCGCGCGCTTGCGCGTATCGACATTCAAGCCATTCAGTAACTGTGAAATGACCTGGAGCCAACGCGCAGAACCCGCCCCGCGCCAGCACCGCGCCGACTGTGAGGAGCGGCCCCCGGCCTCGTCCCACCCACACCCCAAGGAACACCCCGCGGGCGAGGCGGGCGAGACCCGAGGAGGCCTCGTCGCCTACCATGGACGCATGAACCTCAGCTTCCCCCAGCGCATCCGCGTCGACGCCATCATCCAAGCCGCCATGGACATGGAGGCCGCGCCCCTCCTGCACGCACTCACGCCCATCGGCGACGACGAAACCCCGCAGGCCCTGCTGGCTGGTACCCATAAGACGCAGCGCTACGCGCTCGGCGAGCTCGACGGGAAAACCGTCCTCGTCGTCACCTCCGGCATCGGCCTGGCCAACGCTGCCTCCGCCACCGCGCGCGCCCTCACCCTCGTCGACGCACCCATCGTCATCGCCGCCGGCACCACCGGCGGACTCGCCCGCGACATCAACGTCGGCGACATCGCCGCCGGTACCACCGCCATCTACGGTCAAGCCGATGCCACCGCCTTCGGCTACGCCATGGGCCAAGTCCCCCAAATGCCCGTCGACTACACCTCCTCCGACGCCGCCGTCGCGCGCCTGGCCGAACTGCCCGCGCTGATCACCCACACCGTGCGCGAAGGCCGCATCGTCTCCTCCGACTCCTTCTGCACCGAGCAAGTCGCCGACCCCATGCGCGAACGCTTCCCCGACGCCATCGGCGCCGACATGGAAACCTGCGCCATGGCCCAAGTCTGCTGGTCCTCCAGCGTCGACTGGATCAGCCTGCGCGCCGTCTCCGACCTGTGCGGACCCGGCGCCAACCAGGCCTTCCACATGGACGGGCAGCGCGCCGCCGGCCACAGCGCCGAAGCCGTGCGCGCCTACCTGACGCTGCTGTAAAGAGGGCTTGCGGGCTTCCCACCGCTGCAAGGAAACGGGGACAGGCGGCCACGCCCAGGCCTCGTCCCACCACCCGACCCAGAAGGAAACCAACCATGACCCAGCCCCGACCCGCCCGCGTCCTCATGGTGTGCACCGGCAACATCTGCCGCTCGACGATGGCGCACGCGATCCTCCAGCAGGAAGCCGCGCGCGCCGGCGTGGACGTCGTCGTCGACAGCGCCGGCGTCTCCGACGAAGAGCAGGGCAACCCCATCGACCGTCGCGCCGCCCGCGTCCTGCGCGACGCCGGGTACGCCGTGCCCGACCACCGCGCGCGCCAGATCCGCGCCGCCGAGCTGGAGGAGTGGGACCTGATCCTCGCCATGACCTCGCGGCACCTGGGCATCCTGCAGCGCCTCGCTGACCGCGCGGGGGTCGAACACGAGGGCGCACCTGCGTCTGCGGAGGACCTGGGCGCGGGGCCGCGCATCTGCCTGTACCGCGACCTGGACCCCGCGGGCAGCGGCGACGTGCCCGACCCGTGGTACGGCGGGCACCAGGACTTCCTGGACACCCTCGAGGTCATCGAGCGAGTCACGCCGACGATCATCACCCTGGCACGCTGAGCGGCGGCGGGCGCGGGGTGTGGGAGTCCTGCGTCATGAGCTGCAAGCACGAGGCCGTGGTCGCGCTTGTCGGCATGCGTTCGTGGATAGGTTGTGGGCACGCGTGTCAGCGTGCGTTCGCGGATAGGTTGTGGGCACGCGGATAGGTTATGAACACGCGGATAGGCTAATAACCTATCCGCAAGCGCCTAACCTATCCGCAAGCGCGTAACCTATCCGCGTCGCATCGCATCGCATCGCGTCGGTAGGGCGCAGCACGCGGGCGGCCACCCCTTGGTAGCCGCCCGCGTGGATGCTGGTGAGCTGTTCGCTGCGCCGCTTACTGCAACGCCCCGACAGGCTGATCAGTCCGGAAGAGTTGCCCCAGCCTCGGCGAGGAGGGCGCGAATCTGGTCTTCGACGCCTTTGGTGCCGCGGCCGACCTGGCGCAGCTGGCCGTCGGCACCCGCAATGTAGTGCGTGGGCCAGGCGGTCGCGCCGTAGGTCTGGAACGCCGCCAACTCCGGGTCCAGCGCGACCGGGTACGTGATGCCCAGCTTCTCGATCGCGCCGCTCACGACGGCGGGGTCACGGTCGTGGGGCTGCTGCGGCGAGTGGACGCCGACCACGACCAGGCCGTAGTTCTTGTACTTCTCATAGATACGCTCAAGCTCGGGGATTTCACGCTGGCAGTTCGTGCACGAACTCGACCAGAAGTCCACCAGAGTCACCGTGCCGGTGGGCTGGCCGAGGGAGTTCATCCACTCGGAGGCGTTGATCTCGGGCAGAGCACCGCAGTCCTTGCCGGTGCCGCGGGCGCACTGGGCGAAGTCGCCGCGGGCCTCGACCTCGGTCTCGGGGTCGCAGGCACCGGTCTCGCACGCTTCGCCAGCATCCGCCTGGAGGGACGCCGTGTAGTCCGGGATCATGCGCTGCAGGGCGGCCGGCGCGTCGGTCGCGATGCCGACCGCTAGGGCGATCATGGCGACGCCGGCGGTGATACGCAGGGGGCGCTGGCGGGCCTTCAGGCTCGCGGCCACACCCGACCCCGCCAGGGCCACGGCGAGCAGCGGGATCGACAGGCCGACCGCGAAGGAGACCGCCAGACCGACGATGCGCCACGTTACTTGGCCCGTGTTCGAGGCGACGATGACCGAGGCCAGCACCGGCCCCGCGCAGGGGACGAACGCCGCGCCGAGCACCAGGCCCAGGCCAAAGCCCGCACTGTCGCCCGTCGTACGGGGTGCCAGGCGCGCGAAGGGCCGCTCGAGGACCTCCATAACTTTCGGGATGATCATGCCGATGCCCACGGCCACGAGCAGCACGATACCCGCCCAGCGGATCGCCGTCTGCGGCAGGTGCAGCAGGCTCAGCAGTGCCGAACCCGCGACCGTGATCAGCATGAACGACGTGACGAGGCCGGCGACGATCAGGAGGGGACGGCGAGCGATGCTCGGGGAGTCATCGACCTTCTTCGCGGTGACGGCGGGGGAGGAGCCGCCCTTGCCCAGGCTCACGCCGGGCGCGACGCGGAAGAGGTCGGGATCGACGGCGTTGGTCGTGTTCTCAGAGGACGAGGCCGTGGAAGCCTTCGCGGAATCTTTGCCGCCCGCGGCACCGAGGAACAAAACGGGTAGGACAGGCAGGATACACGGGGAAATACCCGTGACGAGACCGCCAAGAAGACCAAGCAAGAGGAACATAGGTTCACCTTACTTGGTATAGGTGAGAAAAGCGCGCGACGTGACGGCTACATGCATGGACACGTCAGATGTGATGACTCAAAACCACACGTCGCACGCAATTCCCCCGCGCGTCTGTCGAACGCTCAAACAAGATCGTTGACATCATGCGGGTTGTGAGGGGTTATCGCACGACCCCCAGGGGAATTGCGCGTTACATTACAGGGACAGCACCAGGTCCGCGCGGGCCTTCGTGCGCTCCACGAGCGCCATGTTTGCCGCGTCCACCGTGCGCACCCAGTGCGCAGCATCCGCGCGATCACGGCCAAAACTCACGTGCCGATCAATGAGACGAGAGGCCAACTCCTCAAACGGCGTATCAATGTAGACGAGCATATCAACAAGCCCACGTACGTCCGCCCACCCGGGTAACTCCAACCCCAGGTAGTTCCCTTCGGTGATCACAATGCCGTCGACTTCGATGGCCGCGGATGCGGCGACGGGCTCGTGCAGGTCGCGCCGGTAATCGGGGGCCAGAACGATGCCGTCCGCGCGGCGCACCCGCCCGAGCATTGCCACGTATCCGCCCACGTCAAAGGTGTCGGGTGCGCCCTTGTGGTCGGCCAGTCCGCGCTCAGCCAGCAGCGCGTTCGACATGTGGAAGCCATCCATCGGCACCAGGCCTGCGACCGCAATGCCCGCCTCGGGAAGGGCGACCGCCAGCTGCGCCGCAATCGTGCTCTTCCCAGTCCCAGGCGGGCCAGTCAACCCCAGCACGCGCACGGGGTCGCCGCTGCGAGCGCGCTCAGCCACGGCCTCGACGATGCGCGTCGTGATCGACGAGGCCTGCGTGCCCACCTGCGCCTCGCTCACGGCTTAATGACGGGCAGAGTCGACCAGGGGAAGTTAATCCACTTGTCGGTGTGCGCCCACACGTAGTCCGGCTCGATGATGGAGACCGGCTTCTTGTAGATGACGGCGCTGCGGGCCTCCACGCGGATCGAGGCGGAGCCGTCCAGAGACAGGCCGTGCTCGTCGATGAGGTCCATGACCATCTTCAGGGTCTTGCCGGAGTCGGCGACGTCGTCGACAACGAGGACGCGCTTGCCGTCCATCGCGGAGACGTCCATGAGTGGGGGGAGAAGGACGGGTTCGGTGAGGGTTTCGCCGATGCCGGAGTAGAACTCGACGTTCATGGTGCCGATGGCCTTGACGTCCATCGCGTAGGCAATCGCGCCCGCAGGGATCAGGCCGCCGCGGGCGATGGCGACGATCAGGTCCGGGATCCAGCCGGATTCGACGATCTGCTGGGTGAGCTCACGGGAAGCGCCACCGAAGCCTTCCCAGGTGAGGACCTCGCGGTCGGGAGCGGTCGTGGCGTCGGGGCTGGCGATTGTACCCATGGCTTCCTTCTCTCGGGAGTTGTTGGGAACAAGGGTATCGCCGTCGGGCGTGTGTGTGCGCGCTTGCGCGCGCGTGTGGGCCTATGACGTGGGCAGATGCACGCCGCTGATCGAGGCGAGTTCTCGCTCGTAGGCGCGCCCGGGCGAGGTCGGGGTCCCGTGATGCTCCCACGCGAGGATCAGCGCGGGGTCGAAAAAGCGCGAACACAACCCGCACGAGGAGACGCGGCGAGGTGCCCGGTAGAGGCGGCGCTTGGCCCCGCAGCGCGGGCACGTGCCCACCCAGGGCGCGTCCGGGGCGGGTAGGGATGAAGGCAGTCGAGCGGAATCCGGCGCGCCGAGGGCTCGGGCTGCCCGCTTCCACGCGGCGTCATGCCCGTGGGCGGGACCGACCAGGGCGTGGGCGATCTCGTGCAGGATCACCCCCCGGATCGTGTCCTCGTCATACAGGTCGGTGAGTGGCCCGGACAGGCTGATCGTGCGTGCGCCGTGCGTGCAGGCTCCGGCCCGCCGCCTCGCGTTGTCAAAACGGAAACGCCAGCCGGTCAGCTCCGCGGCGTCCATCAGGGTGCGCGCGAGGGCGCGTGCGTCTTCCCGTTTCATCGTGCCCCCGCGAGTACGCCGAGGAGGCGCTTCATGGAGACCTTGTTGGGTGTTCCCAGGGTCTGGGCGAACATGGAGACGCGCAGCTCCTCGGCCATCCACCGCGCCTGCGTGAGCGCGGCGGCGGCGCGGGCCTCGTAGGGGCGACGCTCCAGGGCCTGCCGCGCGGCGGCGATGTCGGCCTCGGCCTGGTGAATGCGGTCCATGTCCTCCAGGTCGCGACCCAGCGCTCCCGGCGAAGAAGCGGCGCGCTCGATGCGCACGGCCCCGGCGCGCAGGTAGCGGGCCAGGTGCGGCAGTGCGAAGGCGGGCGTGGCCGATACGAAGCCCTCGTAGAGCAGCGTCTTTCCGTGGCGGGCGACGTCTCGCGTCGTCTCTTCCAGCGAGGCCTGGGGGTGGGAGCGTACGGCGGCGTCGGCCTCGGCGCTGGCCTCCAGGGCCCGCACGACGTGGGAGAGGATCTGGTAGACGCGATCCTCGTGCGCGTCGCGCGCGGCCGCCACGAGGGTCTCGAAGGCCTCGGGGTCGCGAACGTTCGCGGGGGTGCTCAGTTCGTCGACCAGGGCGAGCGCCGAGGCCAGCTGCGCGTCCGCGACCAGGGCCGCCGTGTCCGCGTAGGGGGAGGCCGCCAGCATGAGGGCCTCGCGGCCCGTCCAGCGCGTGGTCACGCGGTTCGTCGCCAAGGCGACGCGGGTAAGCAGCAGGCGGGCGAGGCCGGCGCGGTGCTCACGGTCGGCCTCGGCGGCGCTGGCCATGACGCGCACGCCCGCCGCCGGGGCCGAGGCGCTGCCCTGGGGGACCAGCGCGGGGAATGCCCGCAGCGTCATCGTGCCCGAGGTCTGGGTGATCGAGCGCGGCAGTGTTGGCATCTGCGTGATGCCGTCCGCGTGGAAGGTGGGGTCCGGGGCCGAGGCCTGGGCCGCGTCACGGGGTCCGTTGCCTGTCGCGGTCGCGCCGTTAGCCGAGGTGGAGGGACTCTTCTCACCGGGCGATCCCGTGGAACTGTCGGTGGGGGAGGATGCTCCACTCGTGGTGCCGTTCGCGCCAGTAGTGGCGGAGTACTTGCCTCCGCGTCCACGCTTGTTCCTGCGCGCCTGTTTCTCGCTGGCCTCCTCGAGGGCCGCGCGCACGGCCGTGCGCACCGCCTTGTTCGCATCGTGTGCGAGGGAACGCTGCAGGTAGGCCAGGTCCTTGCCCGCGCCCAGCTCCTTGCCCGACGCGTCGGTGACGACGAAGGTCATGCGCAGGTGGTCGGGCAGGTGGGCGCGCGCGTGCGCGAGGTCCGCTTCGCTCAGGTCCACGCCGCGCAGGACGCGCACCGCGTGGGCGAGGGCGTCCAGGACGGGGCCGTCGGTGAGCGCGCGGCGCGTGGGGGCAGCTGCGGTAGCGGTGCTGGGGGCATTGGTAGATGTGGCATCCGCACCGGTCGCGCCGGAAGCTGCGGCTCCCGCGTGACTCGCAGGGCTGGTGGCCGGGTTGAGCGCGGTCGCCGGGCTCGTGCCTGGCTGCGCAGCCGCGCCCCTCGAGCCTGCGCTGGTCGCGTCTCCCGCGCTCGCGAATGCCGAGGTCTGTTTCTTGGAACCCTTCGTGGCGTTTTTCTTCGGCGAGTTGCGCGTCGACAGCTTGCCCGACGTCGCGCCCCACGCAGCCAGGCGGCCCATTGCGGCATCCAGGCTCAGCGGGTCCGGCTCGTCGGACTGGGCGGTCTTCTTCCCGCCGCCCGCCCCGGTACCCGTTCGGGCTGGACCTGCGGAGTTATCCGCTGATGCTGCCACGGCCAGGGCCGGCTTGTCGCCCGCCTGCTCGATCCACCGCGCGACCGACGCGGCCACGTCCGGCGCGGGGGCCAGCAGGCGGCGCACGCCCTTGGGCAGGGCGCGGATCGCCTCGGTCAGCAGGTCCTCGCGCATGCCCGGCACCAGCCAGTCCGTGCCCTTATCGCTGACGCGTTCGAGCACCTCGATTGGGATGTGCATCGACACGCCGTCACGCGGGCTGCCCGGTGCGAACTCGTAGCTCAGCGCCAGCGATAGATCGCCGCACTGCCACCGATCCGGGAAGCCCTCGCCGGAGGTCGCCTCGCGCGGCATCAGCAGGGACGCCGGGTATATCAGCAGGTCGGGATGCTCCCGGCGCTCGTCCTTCCACCAGCGGTTGAACGCCGCCGCGCTGGTGACGTGCTCGGGGATCAGGTCGTCGAAGAAACGGAAGCGCGCCTGCTCGTCCGCGACGAGGCCGTGGGTGCGGCTCCGGCGCTCAACCTCGCGAGCCTGCTCCACCAGGGCCTCGTTTCGGCGCTGGAAACCGTGCCTCTCCCTCCACTGGCCATCCACGAGGGCGTTGCGAATGAACAACTCGCGGGCCAGCTCGCGGGCCGTCGTGCCCTCGCGCGCGGCCGCCAGCTCCTCGAAATGACGCGGCTCAAACGACCCCGATGACAGCGGATCCTTCGACGCCGACACCAAGCCGGCCGCCAGCGCCTCCAGCGACCCCGCGCGCGGAGCATGAGAGCGCGAGGCGGCCACGGCCTCGTCGATAACGAGGTCACCCAAGCGACCCAGCAGCACCTCGCGGTCCGCCGCCAGCGTCAGCCCGTAGAGGGTCACGCGCTCGCGGACCATCGCCGCGCCCTTCGCCACCGACCAGAACGGCTCCGAATACGAGCGCTTGAGCAGGCCGCGTGCCGCCGGCTCCACCCACTCCGGGCGGATGCGGGCCACCGTGCGCGCGAACAGGCGCGAGGTCTCCACGAGTTCCGCGGTCATCACCCACGCGGGGTGACCGCTCACGCCCGAGCCCGGCCAGATCGTGAAGTGCGTGCCGCGCGCGCCCTCGTAGTCGCGCTTTGTCTCGTCCCACGAGCCCAGGTAGGACAGCAGGCCGACCAGCAGTGAGCGATGCACCTGGTCCGCGTCCACGCTCGCCGGACCCTGCCCGTAAGCCAGGACTGCGCGTACAGCCGCGTCCTGCGCGCCGCCGAAGCGGGCGGCCTCCACGACGTCGCCCGTCGACGGCTCGCCCACAGGCCCCACGCCGATCCCCAGCGCGCGGGCCATCTGGCGCAGCTGGCCGACGACGTCGCGCCACTCGCGCCACCGCAGGTAGTGGAAGAACTCCGCGCGGCACAGGCGCCGGAACGCCGAGCCTGACAGGTCGCGTGCCTGCACCGCCAGGTAGCGCCACAGGTTCAGGTAGGTGATGAAGTCCGAATGGGGGTCCGCCAGGCGCGCGTGCGAGGCGTCGGCCGCGCCCTGGTGCTCGGCCGGGCGCTCGCGCACGTCCTGGATCGACAGGGCCGCCACGATGACAAGCACCTCCGAGGCGCAGCCCAGGCGCTCGGCCTCCAGCAGCATGCGACCCAGGCGCGGGTCGATCGGCAGGCGCGCCAGGTCCCGGCCGATGCCGGTGAGCCTGTACTGGGACGAGGCCGGGGTTGCGTCCTCGGCCCCACTGTCCTGCGCGAGCGCGCCGATCTCCACGAGGAGGGCCACGCCGTCGCGCACCGCGCGCCGATCCGGGGCGTCCAGGAAGGGGAAGTCCTCGACGGCGCCCAGGCCCAGGGACGCCATCTGCAAGATGACGCTGGCGAGCGATGTGCGCAGGATCTCGGGTTCCGTGAAACGGGGGCGTGAAACATAGTCAGCCTGGGAGAACAGGCGGATCGCCACGCCCTCCGCGACGCGGCCGCATCGGCCCGCGCGCTGGTTCGCACTGGCCTGGCTGACCGGCTCGATCGGCAGGCGTTGCACCTTCGTCTTATTGGAATAGCGGGAAATGCGCGCCAAACCCGGGTCGATGACGTAGCGGATGCCCGGCACCGTCAGCGACGTCTCCGCGACGTTCGTCGCCAGGACCACACGGCGCAGGCGGTGCGGCTCGAACACGCGATGCTGCTCGGCCGCCGTCAGCCGCGCGTACAGCGGCAGGATCTCGATGTCCCCGGGGTGTGCGCCCTTGTCGTCTCCCGCGCGCCGGCCTCGTCCCTTCAAGTGGTCGAGGAGGGCCGCCTCCGTGTCGCGGATGTCGCGCTCACCCGGCAGGAAAACCAGGATGTCGCCGTCGCCCTCCGCGCTCAGCTCGTCCACCGCGTGGCAGATCGCGGTCTCCACGTCGATGTCCTCGCCCATGCCGTAGCCGAGCGTCGCCAGCTCGTCGTCCGGGTCCTCCAGGACCAGCTGCATGGGGCCGGACTCGGTGACGTCAGTGGTCTCGATGACTTCGGTGGTCTCGTCCGTCTGCTGTGACGAGGCCTCGGACGTGTACGACGAAGGCGTCGTCGGGCCGAGCGGACGATAGCGGATCTCCACCGGGTACGTGCGGCCCGACACCTCGATGACCGGCGCGGGCTCGATCAGGCGGCCCGAGCCGGGCGTCCCCTCCCACGTGCCGAAATGACGCGCGAAACGATCCGAATCGATCGTCGCCGACGTGATGATGACCTTCAGGTCCGGGCGCGCGGGCAGCAGACGCGCCACGTAGCCCAAGATGAAATCGATGTTCAGGCTGCGTTCGTGAGCCTCGTCGATGATGAGCGTGTCGTAGCGGTGCAGCATCGGATCCGACTGGATCTCCGCCAGCAAGATACCGTCCGTCATCAGCTTGACCAGGGTCGTGGGGCCGACCTCGTCCGTGAAACGCACCTGGTAGCCGACCACCTGGCCGCTCTCGCGGCCCACGGTCTGTCCCAGCTCGTGGGCGATGCGGTCCGCGACCGAGCGCGCCGCGAGCCTGCGCGGCTGAGTGTGCCCGATCATGCCGGCCACGCCGCGGCCCAGCTGCATGCAGATCTTCGGCAGCTGCGTCGTCTTACCCGAGCCGGTCTCACCCGACACGATGACCACCTGATGGTCGCGGATAGCGCGCGCGATCTCGTCGCGCCGGGCGCTCACCGGCAGGTCCGGGAATTCGATAACCGGGATCGCCGCGGCGCGCTCGGCTAGCTGCTCCGGCGTGAACGGCTTGAAGGGGCGCGCGTGCTCGCGCTGCGGGCGACGACGACCCTCGCGGCTGCGGGTTTCGCGGCTGTTGCCCCGGCTCTCACGGTCCGCGCGGTTCTTGCCGGTGGTCCTGCCGAGGCCTCGGCCCGCTTGACGCGAGCCCTGCGCGTGCTCGTCGGATGCCCGCTTCTCGGAACCGCGCGCGCCGCCCTGGCGTCGACGCGTGCTGTCGCGCCCGTCGGAGGGGCGACCCGCGTTGTGCGCGTGAGGGCCGCGCGCGTTGGACTCGGACGGAGGCATGGGGCGAGAGTCAGGCATGATAGTGCCAGTCTAGTCGCTGGCCAGAGGCGGATGCCGAGCGGCACCCCGCGCCCGCCCGCCGCGCCGTGGAAGATGCCGGTCAGGCGGAGGGGGCCTCGCCCTGCAGGTCCTCGTCGAAGCGCGTGAGCGGTGCCTCCAGACGCAATTCCACCAGCGCGCGAGCCAGCGCGTCGATCTGCTCACCCTCATACAGGGCGTTTCTCCACGAGGCCGGGATGGCCTCGACCCCACAGTACGCGCCGCCCAGCTGCCCGTAGATCGCGGCGTTCGTGTCCGCGTCCCCGCCCATGTTCGCGATGGCCAGGACGGCCTCGTCGAAAGAATCGACATCGAGCAGGCCGTGCACCGCGAGGCGCAAGCCGTGAATGATATAACCGCTGGTGTGTGCCTCCCACGAGGCGCGCTCGGCCGGGTCCGCGCTGATCACACGCGCGGCCACGTCGTCGAACGCCGCTCCCGTTGAAGCCCACGCGACGTCCACGATCCGCTCAGGTGGCCAGCCCAGTAGCGCGCCCACGAGGAGGGCGGTGAAAACCTCGGTGGCGGCCTCGGCCTCGGCAGAAAAATGCGTCTCGCGGGCGCTCAAGCCAGCGGTCGCAACGATCTCGCGGGGGTCGCGCGCCTCGAATCCGGCGATGACGACGGGCGCCAGGCGCATGATCGCGCCGTTGCCCGCGCTGGTCGTGCGCACCGCATCCACGGGCACGCGCGGGTGTGCGCGGAAGTCCCACAGGGCGCGCGACACCTGGTTGCCGATATCGAAACACACGCCCGTCGACGAGCGGTAGCCCTCCGAGTACCAGCGCTCGTAGCGTTCCATCACGTCAAACGAATCGTAACGGCCCTGCGCCAGCAGCGAATCCGCCAGGCACAGCGCCATCGACGTGTCGTCTGTCCACTGGCCTGGTTCGAGGCCGAAGACGCCTCCGCCGACCATGTCCGTGATCGGTTCGAAAGAACCCGCAGGTTGAAACTCGTTCGTCGTGCCCAGTGCGTCGCCAACCGCCAGGCCCACCAGGGCACCGCGCGCGCGAGAAAGAAAATCCACCATGCCCACAGTGTGCCACAGGCCGCACGCGCCTGGGTCCACGCCTGCGCCGCTGGCCTCGCAAACGACACCGATGAACACAGCGAAGGTCGTAGCCTACCTGTAAAATTGTAGGTGCTCCTATTCCTCTAGAGAAAGAGGCGAACAATGGTGTCCGTGACAAAAGATGAGATATCCCCCGACGTTCTTCGGCAGGTTGCCGACGAACTCGGGCACTATGTCTACGCGCTCGTCGATCCTAATGATGGAATTCCTTTCTACATTGGAAAAGGAACAGGGGACCGCTTTGCGGCTCACGGCCGAGAAGCCCTGTGGACCTATGATGGCGGAGACCTTGAGACTGAGGTGGACGAGCAGGCACTTTCAGACAAAGTGCGTAAAATCCGCGAACATGACGGCGATATTGACATCTGGATTATTCGTCATGGGCTGAACAAGGCTGAATATACGCAGGTGGAAGCCGCGTGTATCGACCTCCTGACGTCTTTCCCGGTCGTGCCGCTAGACAAGGGGGAGTCGCGTCATCCCGATGGGGCTCGAAAGCAACTGACAAATCTCCGCAAGGAAGCTTCTCGTGGACATGGGATCGTGCGTCTTGAGAGGTTGATCGAGGAGAAGGCTGCTCCCGTACTCGAGTATGACGAGCCGCTCCTCATTTTTCCGCTGGGGGACTGGGTGGACGATGAGTCTGACATTCCAGGAGGAACCCGTCAGGGGTACGGCTACAAACGGGAGTGGCTCGAGTCCTCCGTGCGCAAACAGCACTACCAAGAAATTGGTGAGTCTACTTGCTCGTGGTGGCCTTTAAGTAAGGATTCGATTCAGCAAAAGGGCATTGAGTACGTTGTTGCTGCCTATCGTGGCGTCACGCGTGCCCTCTTCCGTATCAAGCCGGACACGTGGGAAGACGTGTTCGAGTCAGATGCCGCTGACGGTCATGGGCGTCGTATCGGATGGCAATTTGACATCGTCGACTCCGGCGACATCTTCGATCAAGTCGTCGGCGAACACGGGCACAGGATAGAGCCCAGGCCGACACAAAACCAGCGTTACTGGCCGTGGTGACACGGCACCCTGCGGGCGCTCTCGCGCGACAACCAGTCGCGCCAATGTGACCGCGTGACGATACAGGAAAGCTGGGCCGCCTCACCACGCCCCTGAGGTCAGGGGAAGCGCGAGGCGGCCCCGGCCTCGTCCCGTTCCGTCCCGGCGGGAGCGTCAGGACACCGACGTGCCGAATAGCAAGCCCAGCAGGTAGGTGACGCCCGCCGCGCCAAAGCCAACCAGGAGCTGGCGCAGCGCGCGAGGCATCGGAGGCTGGCCCGACAGGATACCGACCACGCCGCCCGTAAACAGCAGGGCGACTCCGACAATCGCGGCCGCGACAATGATTGCGGTCAGGCCAGTCAATCCCAGAATGTAGGGAATCAGCGGGAAGAACGCACCCGTAGCGAAGAAACAGAACGACGACAGGGCCGCGTTCATGGGCGTGCCCACCTGCTCGCCCGCGCCGTCCGACTCTTGGCCGTCCAGCGCGGCGCGCACGGCAATCGCGCCGGACTCGCCGGTCGCGGGCTTGGCGAGCTTCGCGAAAACCTGCGCGGCGTGCGCCTCGGCCTCCTCCTCGCTCTCGCCACGCGCACGGAACACCAGGGCCAGCTCGTTCGCGTTCACATCCAGGTCCGTGACCGCCTGATGTGCGTCCGGGTCCGGAATCGAGGCGTCCAGCAGCTCACGCTGACTGTGTACACTCACCCACTCGCCGGCCGCCATCGACAGGGCGCCTGCGAGCAGGCCCGACACGCCCGTCAGGAGAACGACGTGCGGCTCCATACCCGACGCTGCGACGCCCAGCACGAGAGCCAAGTTCGACACGAGGCCGTCGTTCGCCCCGAAAACCGCCGCGCGGAACGTGCCCGCCAGGGTCTCGCGGGACTTCGCCGCCAGGGACCGGATGACCTCGGCGTGAATATGCTCATCCGCCTGCATGTGCGCCGGCACATCATCATCCACGTCGCGCGAAGACCGCTGTTCCGCGCGCTGAGCCATCGCCAGAATGAAAATCGTGCCAAAGAGGTGTGCCAATAGCGACGCCGCGCGCGTACGTAACGGCGGCTTCGGCGCAGGCAAAGCGTTCTCGCCCAGGCGCGCCAGCCAATACTCCTCGTGGCGGCGCTCCGCCTCCTCCAACTGGAGTAGAACCGCGCGCTCTTCACCCGTGCGGCGCTCCGACAGGTCGCGGTAGGTGCGCGCCTCCATGCGCTCCTCCGCCAAGTGCTTCCGCCAGCGCTTAATCTGCGCGCGCGTCGGCTCCCGGTTGGAGGCCGCCTGGTCCGCGTTCATTGTCGAGGCCTCGTTCCCCTGAGCGCTCAATGCCGGGTCGGTGCCGTGGCTAGCTCCCCGTCAACGGTGGCGGGCTTCGAGGCGGGGGCACCGAACAGGCGCTCCTTGACGGCGTCGGCAACCTTATCGGTCACCTGCTCGCCGCCCGCGCGCACGATGTCGGACACCTTCTGGCCGGCTGCATCCAGCGGACGAGCAACAATCGGGAAGCGACGAACCTTCGCCGCGCCGGCGCGGATCTGGTCGTAACGCTCGCGCCCGGCGCGCGCGCCCAGCACGTATCCGATGCAAACTCCAATGAGGAGGCCGGTCTTGGTACCCATAACTGTCCTTTTCTCGCTGCGTGGGGTGCCCGCGTGGGCCGGACGCCGCCCGCACAGGCAGAACGGGCGCCCTCGCGCAGGCATTCTCACCGGCGCATATTCACCCTTATCTTAGTGGTCGCCCGGCCTGGCTCGCACGCCCCTGTCACACATGCGCACACTGTGGGCACCCCCTTTCCTTCGAAGCGTCAAACGCGCTATGTTTAACACGTGAGCCAGATAACGATTCAGACCCCCCGGGGAGTGTCCATCTCCGGGACATTCACGCGCCCGGTGGATTCCCACGATGCTGCGGTGATCTTTTCTCACACCTTTTTGTCGGATCGTCACGCATCGGGCATGTTCGACTCACTCGGGCGCGTGCTGCGCAGCGCCGGGTATGCGACCCTTGCTTTCGACTACTCCGGCCACGGCAGCTCGGGCGACGAAATCATCACCTTCGACCCGCTCATCGAAGACTTCCGGGCAGCCTCCGGCTGGCTGGCCGACCAGGGATTCACGCGCCAAATCTGCGTGGGTCACGAATTCGGCGCTACCGTCGCCCTGCGCGCCCACTCGCCCGCCGTGCAGACCTACGTGCTGGTCTCCCCGGTGCTCGGCCCCCTCTCCTACGACTGGGACATGGTGTTCTCCGACGTGCAGCTCTCCGACCTCGAGCGCCACGGCACCACCACCGTGCCCGACGACTCCGAGTCCGTGCGGCGCCACTTCACCATCAACAAGGGGACCCTCGCCGACATGTCCATGGTCTCCAGCGAGAAGGTGATACGCGGCGTGAGCGTGCCCGTTCTCATCACGCACGACGCCTTCGACGAGGAAACCGGGCTGCTCGACCGCACCCGTGACGCCTTCCCCCTCCTGCCCGACGGGTCCGTCCTCGACATGACCGCGCCGCCCGTCGGCATCGCCGTCGAATACACGCCCATCGAGGGCGTGCCCGTCAGCGACGAGGCCGTGGAACGCATCGCGCACGCGTCCTCCTCCGCGTCGGCCGCCAACCTTCCTACCCTGCCTGACGTGGCCACCCAGTGGGCTACCCGCTGGGTGCCCGTCGGGAGGTAGCGGGTACCGTTTCCGGGTTGTGGATGGTGCCGGGTGCTGCTGGTGGCCCGGCTAGGTCCGCTCGGAGGCTCGTGGCGGTGGCTGGCTTCTGCAGGCTCCTACCAGGCTCGCACCAGCTCAGCCAGGACCGGGGACGTCAGCCACTGCCTCGTGCCGAAGGAGGACACCGACACCCCAGCCACCGCCGACGCGAAACGGATGAGGCGCTCCGGATCAGTGGCCCCCGCGCGCTCGAGCGCCCACACGAACGCCCCATGAAACGCGTCGCCCGCGCCCATCGTCGAGGCGTCGGGAACCTCGTGCACGGGAACCTCGCCGTGTACGCCGTCCCACCAGTACTGCACGGGCCGCTCGCCGCGCGTGCGCACCACCCGCGTGATGCCGAAGCCGCGCAGGAAGCCCGCGACCTGCTCGCCGTCGGCGCGCACGAGGAGCGGAGGCGCAAAATCCTCCGACACGACGGCGACGTCGACGAAGCCCAGCAGGGGCGTCAGCCAGTTCTTCCACGAACCCCCGTCGAGCACGCGCAGGTGCGGCGGGCGAGCCTCGAGCCGGGCGAAAGGATCCTCCCCGCCCACTTCTGGCACGCCCAGCGTCAACGCCGCCTGCGCCAGCGCCGGGTTATGCCCGTCGATGAGGACGACGCCGACGCGCTCGGGCAGGTCCGCCGCGACACACGCGGGGTCGGCGTTCAGCCGCGCGTTCGTCGAGGCGACCATGCGCCCGCTCGGGTGCTCGATGATCGAGGACACGGCCGGCTCACGCGGGGCCGAGGCCTGGGCTGCGTCGCGCTCGTCGGGTGGGGTTGAGCGGTAGGTGGGGGCGGCGGCTTCAGCGGGCGAGGATACAGCCGAAGCGGGAAGGCCAGGAGTGCCGGTCGGGGTCGGGGCGGCGACCGTCGCATCGAGGACCCTCACGCCAGCGGTCGCCAGGTCGGCCGCCAGGAAGGCCGACACCGGTCCCTCACCAAGCGCCGTCATCAGCAACGGAGCGTCCGCCCGGGTTGCGGGATCCGGGGAGCCGGCCACGGCCTCGTCAGTGGAGAGCGAGCGGGCGGCCGCCTCAAGCGCCGCGTAGGTGACCGCCGCGTTCGTCGCGGGGCCTCCCGCCGCCATCGTAAAGTCCGTGGACGTCACCTTTAGCCCCGGGTCCGGCACATGGTCGAGTCGGTGCAGCACATCCAGGGTCGTCAGCCCGGCGAAGAGAGCGGTCATGGGGACATTGTCGCACCCCGGGCGGGTGAGCGAGGCGCGCGGGGACGCGGCGGGGCTGGCGTAGGCGCTCCGGGACGAGGCCGGGGCCAGGCTGACGCGAGCGCGCCGGGATAGGGCGCGCCGGGACTAGGCGGACCCCGTCCACCTGCGCGCACCCGAGCGAGGCGACGCGGTACCATGAGGGCGACCCGCACTCACCGACGTTTCGGACTGCCATGCACTTGCTCGACGCGCTGAACGAATCACTGCCCGAGGTCTTCCGAGCCATCGACCTCATGGGCGTGCTCCTCAATGGCATTCTCGGCGGAAAGGTTGCGCGAGAACGCAACTTCGACGCCGTGGGCTTCTGTATTCTCGCGATCATGACGGCGCTCGCGGGCGGCATGGTCCGCGACATGCTCCTGGCCACGCGCACGGGCGCTCCCGTGGCGATCACCGACCCCTATTATTTGTGGTTCGCGATCATTGGCGCGGTCGTCGCGATGGCCTTCCGCATGGACTCGCACGCGTGGTCGGTGCTCCTGGTGATAGCGGACGGCATGGTGCTGGGCTGCTGGAGCGCGACCGGCGCAATCAAGACCCTTGACGCGGGATTCGCGATCATGCCCGCGATCCTGCTGGGCATCATGACGGCCGTCGGAGGTGGCATGATCCGCGATATTTCGGCCGGCCTCGTGCCGCGAGTCTTCGGCGGCAACAACCTATACGCGACCCCGGCGTTCGCCTGCTCGGTTGTGACGGTCATCTTTTGGTACATGGGCCAGCCGGTTCTTGGTATGGGCGCGTCCATCGTCGTGGGTTTGGTCTTTACAGGCATGGCGCACTGGCGTCGGTGGAGGCTCCCGCAGACCCGTGAGTGGACCATCACTCTCACATATTCGCAGTTGAAAGCTCTTCGCAGAACGAGGCGTTAGTATGGCCGTGTGAATCCCAAACCAACACCTCCTTCTACCTCCTCCGCTGCGTCGACGCCCGGTGCTCCCGAGCGCAAGCGCTTCAAGACGTGGCACCTGTCCATGATGGCCCTGGGCCTTGCGATTGGTGCTGGTTTCTTCCTGGGAACCGGCTCCGCGATTGCTCAGGCGGGTCCCGCGGTCCTCGTGTCCTACGCGGTCGCCGCCGTCATCGTCGTGTCGGTCATGCTGGCGCTGGCGGAACTGGCGTCGTCGCTGCCGACGACGGGTTCCTTCTCCGCTTACGCCGAGGCCGGGATCGGTCGGTGGGCCGGTTTTACGATCGGGTGGCTCTATTGGGTCATGCTCATCATGGTCTCGGGCTTGGAGGTCACGGGCGCGGCGAAGTTTTTCGTCGGCTGGTTCCCGGAGGTGCCCCAGTGGGTTGTTGCCCTCGTTATTGTCGTTGTAATTGGTGGAATTAACCTGTTGGCTGCTGGGCAGTACGGTGAGATCGAGGCCTGGCTGTCGATGGTGAAAATCGTTGCCATCGTTGCGTTCCTGTGCGTGGGCGTCTTCCTGGTGGCGCGCACTGTGATCGTGGGTCCTCTGCCCGGCCATGAGGGTGTCCTACAGAACGTTGTGGGACACAACGGCCTTGCACCCAACGGCCTGTCAGGCATCGCCGTGGCGCTCCTGGCCGTCATCACGTCCTTCGGCGGCCTGGAGATCGTGACGATTGCCGCGGCCGAGGCCGAGGATCCTCGCGCGGCCATGGTGAGCGCGATCCGCTCGGTTGTCACCCGCATTCTCGTGTTCTACGTCGGCTCCGTCGTCCTCCTGACCGCTCTGCTGCCGTGGGACAGTGAGGCAATGAGCAGCAACGCCTTTGCCGCCATCCTTGAGATGGCGGGCGTTCCGGCCGTCGGCACGCTCATGAACGTCATCATCTTCATGGCGCTGGTCTCCGCGTTCTCCGCGAACATCTACGCCTCCTCGCGCATGGCCTACTCGTTGGCCGCCCGCGACATGGGTCCGCGTTGGCTCCTGGGCGCGCCGTCCGCTGAGAAGGCGCACGCGCGTGCCGTCGTCGAGGCCGCCCTCGAGGATGATGAAGCCGTCCTGGCCGCCGAGTTGGAGGGCGACATCGCGGCTGGTCGCACCCCGAAGTTCGCGGTCGGCTTGGTTGTTGCACTGGCGCTCCTGGCGGTCCTGGGCAACTGGTACCTGCCCGGTTCGATTCTGACGATGCTCATCAACGCGATCGGCATGGTTCTGCTGATCGTGTGGACCTTCATCATCGTCTCGCTCATACGTCTGCACCCGACCCTGGAGCGTTCAGGCAGCCTGGCGATTCGTATGCCTGGCTGGCCGTGGCTGCCGTGGGTCGTCCTGGTGGGTTTGGCCGGTATTGCCGTCCTCATGCTCATGAGCGCCGAGGGCCGGGCTCAGCTGGTATCGATGGGCGCGCTGACGCTCATCATCGTGTGCATCTACTTCGTGCGACAGCTTGTGAGCCCGAGGAAGTAACAGTTCCGCATGGATTTGCCGCCGAGTACGCAGATGTAGGTGGCTTGGTCCATGATGGGGGCACCCCGACGACGCGTCGGGGTGCCCCCATCCGTATGGGACGGATGGGCTCGCGCGTGGCAGAAGGAGGCCTCATGGCACGCAGACGGCGTCGCCGTAAAAATACTGGAGATCAGATCGTTGTCTCGCTGATTCTCGTGGCCCTCGTGTGGGCGTTCGCGCCCGGCGTCGGCTGGGATCTGCTGGACCTGCGCTCGCGCCTGGGGTGGCCGCCGACGCGCAGCGGACAGGCCCTGTCCACCCTGCCGGACAGCGAGGCGGCCCGCCAGCTGCGAGAGCTTACCGTTCGTTCCTCAGACGATTCCTCCGGTATACCGGATTACAACCGTGAGGCCTTCGGAGAGGCATGGGCGGACGTCGACCACAATGGCTGCGACACACGCAATGACATCCTGGCCCGCGACCTGGCGCGGCCCACCTTCAAGCCGGGCACGCACGACTGCATCGTCCTCACGGGCACGCTCGCCGAACCCTACACGGGAAAGACAATCCAGTTTGAGAGGGGGGACAAGACATCGTCGCTGGTCCAGATCGACCACGTCGTCGCCCTGGCGGACGCCTGGCGCTCGGGTGCCTGGCAGTGGGACGAGCAGAGCCGTCAGGAGTTTGCTAACGATCCCGAGAACCTGCTGGCGGTCGATGGAGCGGCCAATCGGGACAAGTCCGCCTCGTCAGCCGACCAGTGGCTGCCGCCCAACGCCGGCTTCCGCTGCGACTACGTGAAACGGCAGATCGCGGTGAAATACTCTTACGGTCTGAGCGTCACCGAGTCCGAGCAGGATGCGATGGCGACCCAGCTGGCGACCTGTTCGGGGTGATTGATAGTCAGAAACTGTCAGCCTGTTCGAAGTGTTGCATGTGCGTGATAGACACATGCATGCAAATGCCAGGTGCGCGCGTCTGACTAAGTGATTTCAAGGAGAATCCCAGACAATTTCTCAGAATGTGTCCATCCGATGTGGAACACCCCGCAACGTGCTGCACGTTCCCGAACAATGCCGGTAATGTTCGCCTCAGGGAATGAGGTGACATGTACACGGCAATCAACTGGGCGATGGACCTGGGGTTCTACGCGGGCTTCAGCGCGCTCACGTGCACTCTGTGGTGGATCCTGGGGCGCCGCGCCGACCGCAAGTGGCTGCACGCACGCACACACGTCATGCGTGCCGCCACGGACGCGGCATCGGCGTCTGGCCAGGACCACTCGCACCTGATTGTGTCTAAAGCGCTGCCCCTCATCTACCGCCGCTCACGGGACACCGGTGCTCTCCTGGAGCGTGAGGAGAATCCCGACACCCCCAGGACGGCGGAGATCCCCATTGTCTCAGCCACGGCCTCGTCCATGTGGAAGCTGCCGCGTGCCCTTCCGCTCGCGTGGATCCTCTACCTGACGGGCCTGCTCATTTTTGTCCTGCTGCCGATTCCCTCGGACCCGCAGGCCGCATGCGCTGCGATCCTGCACTGGGACAACTACATGCCCTTCGGGTCGCTGAACGCCGTCGCCGACCAATTCCGCGATGGCGAGACCCTGCGCGGTACCCTGTATGCACTCTCAATCGTGCTCAATATCGCTCTGTTCATGCCGCTCGGCGCTCTTGCCGAGATGACCTGGCGGATTCGCCGCTCTCGCAAGACCTCCGAGAGCCTGCCCGACGACGGCGGGCGCTTGACGCGTGCGATTCCCACGCAACGAGTGCTCGTGTGGCTTTTGATCGGCACGCTGCTCTCGTGCCTCATCGAGTTCACGCAGTACACGGGCCTGTTCGGCCTCGTGCCCTGCACGTACCGCGTCGTCGATGTCGACGACGTCATCACGAACGCGCTGGGCACCTACCTGGGCGTGCGGCTCCTGCCCCTGTTCGCGCGCAACTCGCGCTTCATGGGCGCGTAGCTGTCTATTCCGATATAACGTCGTGCGGACACGATGTCCAGCAAGTCCTCGAGTGAGAGGAACTCGCACGGCGTTACTGCCCGAGTTGCTCCAGTGCGTCCCCCAGCGCTCAACGGTGTGGTTGAGCGCGTCGGTCACACGATGACGGTGGGGCATGCGGTTGAACTCCTCGTCGATGGCGCGCAGCACTGCGTCGTGTTTGGAAGTGCCGACGCGCTGGGCGAGCTCGTTGAGCTTGCGGGCATGATCCTCGTCGAGTCGGAGTGTTATTGCCATATCGGCACGGTATCACTCTGATACCACTCGCATGGCCTGCCTACAGCCTGCCTACAGCCAGCCGGCGGCGCGGGCCAGGGACGCCGCCTCGGCGCGGGTGCGCGCGTTCATCTTCAGCATCGACGAGGACACGTGGTTGCGCACCGTGCCCTGGCTCAGGTGCAGGGAGCGGGCGATGTCGGCGATGGTGCCGCCGCCCTCGACCTCGCGCAAAACGTCGGCCTCACGCTCCGTTAGGGGTGAGGATCCCGTCGAGAGGGCCTCGAGCGCCAGGCTCTGATCAATCGCGCGTCCGCCCGCGGCCACCGTGCGCACGCCGTCGGCCAGGGTCTCAACCGGTGCGTCCTTCACCATAAAGCCCGTGGCACCCGCGTCGAGGGCGCGCTGCAGGTACCCCGGGCGTCCAAACGTCGTCACGATCAGCACCCGCACGCCCGGGAAACGAGCGCGGATCGCCTGAGTCGCCGTGATGCCGTCCATGCGCGGCATTTCGATGTCAATGATCGCGACGTCGGCGGGGGCATTCGCGCGGGTCGGGCTGGACGAGTCCGCCAGGCGTCCCAGCTCTTCCAGAGCCTGCACGCCGTCTGCGGCCTGCGCGACGACCTCAATGTCGCGCTCCAGGTCCAGCAGCCCCGCCAGCGCCCCGCGAATCATCGCCTGGTCGTCGGCCACGAGCACCCGAATCGTCACGTCACCCTCCTGTTTCTCTGTGCCTGGGGTACAAGGCTAACGCAGGTAAGAGGCTCGTTTCTCTGATCGGCTCACCCCTCAGGACGAGGCCGACTCGCCTTCCCGGGACCGCGCGGTGCTCAGGGAGGGGGCCACGGCCTCGTCGATGAGGGACGCCTGCCCCGCAACGTCAGGACGAGTGGGCGGCGGATGTGGAATCGAAGGACAGAGCAAGCGTCCACGTGGAATCCGACGCGCCCCACGTGAGTGTGCCCTCGTCGCCGACCAGCTCGGACATGCCCGCGAGGCCCGCCCCCGACCCCGCGCTCGACGCGGCGTAAGCGGCCGTGTATCCGTCGTTCGTGACGGTGACGCCGTCCGGAGAGAGACGGACGCGAACCCACGAGGGGCGCGCGTGCAGGATTGCGTTTGTGACACCCTCGCGGATCACGTGGGCGGCGGCGGTCGAACGAGGACCCGACGGCGGCTCGCCCTCATTCGTGATCTCGGCGTCGATGCGCGCAACCTCCAGAAGCGAGCGTGCCTCCTCGAGTTCCTCTCCCGGGGACAGCGCCCGCGTTGCCGCAACGATGCGGCGAACATCAGCCAAGGCCTCGTTCGACTGCGCGGTGACCGCGCGAATCTGCTCACGCGCCTCCTCCACGCGCCCCGCCTCCAGGAGGCGACCCGCCAGCTCGGACACCATCGTGATCCCCGTCAACGAATGCCCGAGGATGTCGTGCAGATCTGTGCTCAGGCGCGCCCGCTCCGCCGCCTTCGCCCGCTGGATCGCGTCCTGGCGGCGCAGGTGCTCGCGGGCCGAACGTTCCATGCGCCAGCGGGCCACCCCCACGAAGACACACAGCAACACCAGGTACCAGCCCATCCACAAGGGCTCACCCTGTGCGTAGCCGGCCACGCCCGCGATAGCGGTCACCGGCACGAGACCCGCGATGATGAATCTACCCGGTGCCTGGAACACCCACGCGACCAGCAGATACGACGTCAGCATAAACGCGTGAGGGGTGTCGAGGGAGACCGCATACACGAGGTAGGCGACCGTCGCGGCCGCCAGCGCCGCGTGGGAGAGGATGAACGGCCTCGTGAAGGAGTTACGCGCAGGCAGGGGATTGGTCAGCCACGTCGCCGAGTTAACGACCGCGAGAAGGGCACACAGCCCGATGAGGCCCGCGCGCTGGACCGGATCCGTCAGTTCCAGGGCGTAGGCGAGGGGGAACCCCATGAACAGCATCCACGGGGCCGCCCACGCCAGGGAGATCAAGCGCTCCTTCATGACACTAGCCTAGCGATCCGTATCGTGAGAAGCGCCCCACCAGGCGATGCCCGCCGTGACGACCGCCCACCCGGCGATGTTGAGCCACGCGGCGGTCGGCATCGTCACGGTTCCGGCGACCGCGTAGATCGCCTGGACGGCACCGTACAGGGGCGTGAAGGGCGCGATCTGCGCGACGAAGGGCGGCAGCTGGTCCAGCGGGATGAACATGCCGGACACGAAGGCACCCATCAGCATGACGAACGCTGAGGCGCTGTAGGCGTTCTCGCCCTTAATCGTGTAGCCGCAGGCCAAGCCAATGAGCGCACCCAGGGCCGACAATGCGATGACCACTGCGGCGCTGGCCGCCCACGCGCCCGCGGTCATTTCCGCGCCCGTGGCCAGGCCAAAGCTAAAGGTGATGAGCGTGATGAACGCGCTCAGCGCCACGAGTGCGCTCAGGCGCACCAGCAGGATCACCCACGGCTGGATGGGGGTCAGAGCGTACATGCGCGAGATGCCGGTCGTACGCTCGACGGACAGCGTCGCGCCGAGGGAACCACCGACCAGGATCACGCCGTACGTGGTCATCATCGCGATCATTGCGGCCGCCAAGTTCCCGCGCCCGGTCTGGGTCGCGCGCGCAACATCCGTCATGCCGAACATCGCGTACATGAACATGGGCAGGAGCACTGCAAACGCCATGTTCCACGGGTTAAGGATGTGGGACAGGAACGTCGCGCGCCACAGCTTCCCCGCGCCCGTGAAGGGGGAGGGGATCGGTCGGTCGGTGGGTCGTGCGGGTGCGTGGGTGGTCATGATTCCTTCTTCGTGTGTCGTATCTGGGGTCGTGGGGTGATGGCTTCGGCGTCGGCCTTGGGACGGCGCCGGGCCTGTCTCGCGCGGGCCTTGGACGCCCGTGGGGACGAGGTCTGGGCTGGGTTCTCGCGTCTCGGCTGCCCGTCGCGCACGGTCGGCATCGGGGCGGTGGTGGTGTTGTCGGGCGCGTGATCCCGAGCGCTCACTCGGCGTCGGCGTGGGAGGTGATGCGTTCGAAGACGTCTTCGAGGTCCTCGTTGTCGGCGACGACCTGCTCGGTGGGGGCGTCCAGGAGGACCTTTCCGGCGTCGATGATGACGATGCGGTCGGCGTCCTTACGGGCCTCGGTCAGGTAGTGCGTGGCGAAGAGGAGCGTGCGGCCTTCCGCGGCCTCGGCGCGCATCGTCTCCCAGAAGGCGCGGCGGGCCAGCGCGTCCATACCTGCGGTCGGCTCGTCGAGAATCAGGAAGTCAGGGTTGCCGGCAAGCGCGAGGGCGAGGCGCACGCGCTGGCGCTCGCCGCCGGAGAGCTTGTTGAGCGGGCGCTTGGCGAGCTTCGTCAGGTTCGCACGCTCTAGGAGCTCGTCGGTGGGGATCGGGTTGGCGTGCATCGCGGCGACCAGGTCGATCGTGTTGCGAACCTTCCCGTCGCGCGGCATCGAGCCAGTCTGAAGCATCGCGCTCACGAGGGAGCGGCGCACGGCCTCGCGTGGACTCATGCCGTAGACGCTGATATCACCCTGCGTGGGGGTGGCCAGGCCGAGGACGATGTCCAGGAACGTGCTCTTTCCCGCGCCGTTGACGCCGAGGAGCGCCACGATCTCGCCGGGCATGAGGGTGAGGTTCACGCCGCGCAGCGCGTCGACGTGGCCGAAAGACTGGTGGATGTTCGTCGCCTGAAGGGCGGGCGTGGTGTTCGTGTTCATGGCTCCCAGTCTGCGCTCGTATTAATGGGGCCGGAAGTGTCCTTTGATGCAGGAGGAGCCATGACAAATGTCAGGGGTGTGGGCCTGTAACTCGCACGTGGGCCCGCTAATCCGCACGCGGGCCTGCTGTTCCGAGCCTGGGTCCCCTAATCCGCACGCGGGCCTGCTGTTCCGAGCCTGGGTCCCCTAATCCGCACGCGGGCCTGCTGTTCTGAGCCTGGGCAATGCCGCCCACACTCCAACTAGCGGGTTTGCGTGCGATATAGCGGGTTCCCACTCGCAATAGCGGGTTTGCGTGCGAACAACACACCCTGCCAGACGCCGTTGTGCCCAAAACGCAGACCACCTCGCCCTCAACAGCCCATTTTCGGCGTTTTTCACCGAGGTGGTCTGCACTTTGAGCGCCACACTGCCTCACGTCGTGGCTTCAGCGCCACCAAATGGGAATGTTGCATCATTAGCGGGTTTAGGGTCTCAATGACGGGTCTATGTGCGAGCAATACACCATAACAAGAGGCTATTACGCCCAAAACGCAGACCACCTCGCCCTTAACAGCCCATTTTCGGCGTTTTTCACCGAGGTGGTCTGCACTTTGAGCGCCACACTGCCTCACGTCGTGGCTTCACCACCACCAAACGGGAATTTTGCATCATTAGAACTCCGGCACGTCGGCAACCGGCTCCTAATTCTGTAAAATCCCACCGCCACCGGTGTAGAGAGCACGGAACAATCGGAAGGGCCTGCTGTGGTGCTGGTGGGCGGCGGCGGGGCCTGGCCGGGCTTCGAGACGACGCGCCGAGCAACGTCAGCCACCACAGCCCTACTGGTGTGGAGTGTGCCGGAGGAATTGGTGGGCCTGGCTGCGGTGCCCGTGGGCGGCGGTGGGGCCTGGATGGGCTTCGAGACGACGCGCCGATCAACGTCAGCCACCACAGCCCCACTGGTGTGGTGGGCGCGGGAGGAATTGGTGGGCCTGGCTGTGGTGCTGGTGGGCGGCGGCGGGGCCTGGCCGGGCTTCGAGACGACGCGCCGAGCAACGTCAGCCACCACAGCCCCACCGGTGTGGAGGGTGCCGGAGGAATTCGTGGGCCTGGCTGTGGTGCTGGTGGGCGGCGGCGGGGCCTGGATGGGATACACACAGAAAGGACAAACTCCACTGGTGTGGAGGGTGCCGGAGGGCCCGGAGGGCCAGGGCGGGCCTCGAGACGCGGCGCCGAACGCAGTGAGGACGCCAAGTCTCGCGGGCGGCCGGGCTCTCCGGCACCCGGAACACCCGTGGGGCGCGCACAGCAGTCCGGAACACCCGTGGGGCGCGCACAGCAGCCCGGCCCCGCGGGCACGCGAGAGACAGCAGGGGCCCGAAGCGCCACAGCGCCTCGGGCCCCACACTCACGTGCGTCAGTTGCTCACAGGTTGAGCTGGATGTTGCGGCCGGGGACGGCCTCGATCAGCTCGCGCGTGTAGTCCTCGACGGGGTTGTTGAACAGTTCGTCGGTGGTGTTGGCCTCGACGAGCTTGCCCTTCTCCATGACGATGACGTCGTCGGCGATCTGGCGGACGACTGCCAGGTCGTGCGTGATGAACAGGTAGGACAGGCCCAGCTGTGCCTGCAGGTCGTTGAGCAGGTACAGGATCTGGTTCTGCACGAGCACGTCGAGCGCGGACACGGCTTCGTCCAGGACGATGACTTCCGGGTTGAGCGCGAGGGCGCGGGCTACGGCTACGCGCTGGCGCTGGCCGCCGGAGAGTTCGTTGGGGTAGCGGCGCATGGCGCTGCGCGGCAGGGCTACCATGTCGAGCAGCTCGGCGGCGCGTTCGATGCGCAGCTTCTTCGGGTTGAGTTCGCGCTTTTCGGCGGCGGTTAGGGTGCGCTTTCCGTCGGAGGCTTCGACGAGCTTCGTCATCCACTCTTCGGGGTCGCGGCCGGTCGCTTGTGCGCGTGCGATCTCCTGCTTGGCGTATGCCAGGGTGCCGTAGCCGTGGATCTTCAGCGGTTCTTCGATCAGGCGGAAGATCGAGTACATCGGGTCCAGGGATCCGTAGGGGTTCTGGAACACGGCTTGGAGGCGGCGACGCAGCTGGAATAGTTCCGTGCGCGTCATCGTCGAGGTGTCCTTGCCGTCGAAGAAGATCTTGCCGGCGGTGGGTTCGAGGAGTTGGAGGATCATGTTCGCGGCGGTCGACTTGCCGGAGCCGGATTCGCCGACGACCGCGAGGGTCGTGCCGCGACGCAGCTCGAAGGACACGTTGTCGACGGCCAGGAAGGTGTCGTTGCCCTTCTTGGCACCACGGATGTCGAATTCCTTGGTGAGGCCTTCGACGCGGATGATTGCTTCCGTGGAGGTCGCGCCCTTGCCGGCACCTGTGAGTTCCTCTTCGGTGACCGAGATGCCCTGCTTGTGGGCGGATTCGATGCGGGCCGAGGCGAGGGAGGGGGCGGCTGAGACGAGGCGCTTCGTGTAGGGGTGCTGCGGGTGCTGGAGGATCTCCAGGGCGGGGCCGGATTCGACGATGCGGCCGCGGTGCATGACGACGAGCTGCTCGGCGCGTTCGGCTGCCAGGCCGAGGTCGTGCGTAATGAACAGCACGGCGGTGCCCATTTCGGCGGTGAGCTTGCCGAGGTGGTCGAGGATGCGGCGCTGGACGGTGACGTCCAGGGCGGAGGTGGGTTCGTCGGCGATCAGCAGCTTGGGGTGCGCGGCCATGCCGATGGCGATGAGGGCGCGCTGGCGCATGCCGCCGGAGAATTCGTGCGGGTACTGCTTGGCGCGGCGTTCGGCGTCGGGCAGGCCGGCTTCCTCGAGGAGCTGGGTGACGCGTTCGCCGACCTCGCTCTTGGGCACGACGTTGTTTGCGAGCAGGGCCTCCTTGACCTGGTAGCCCACGCGGAGCACGGGGTTCAGGTTACTCATGGGGTCCTGGGGGACGAGGCCGATGCCGGATCCGCGCAGCTCCACCCACTGGTTAGTGCTCAGGTTGGTGATGTCCTGGCCGTCGAACTCGATGGTGCCGCCCGCGACCTTGCCGGTGCCGGGCAGTAGGCCGATGACGGCGGCGGCGGTCGTGGACTTGCCGGAGCCGGATTCGCCGACGATGGCGACGGTCTGACCGGGGTAGATGGTCAGGTTCGCGCCGCGCACGGCGGGGACGACGCCGGTTGAGGAGGTGAAGGTGACTTCCAGGTCTGTGATCTTGAGCAGGGGGCGCTCGTCGTCTGGGTGGACGTCGGACGAGGCCGGGGCCGCGCTGGGGGCGACGGCTCGTTCGACGATCTCTTCCATCTCCTTGTCGGAGAGGGCGGGGTTGTTCGTTTCGCTCACTTGCGTGCCTTCGGGTCGAGGGCTTCGCGCACGGCGTCACCCATCATGATGAAGCTGAGGACGGTCAGGGCCAGGGCGACGGCCGGGTAGAAGAGCACCATGGGGGCGTCGCTCAGCTGGTCTTTGGCCGTTGAGATGTCGGCACCCCAGGAGACGATCGTGGGCGGCAGGCCGATGCCCATGAAGGACAGGGAGGCCTCGGACACGATGAAGGTGCCCAGCGCGACGGTCGCGTACACGATGATGGGGGCCATCGAGTTGGGGATGATGTGGCTCATCAGGATGCGTCCGCGCGAGGCGCCGGTGGCGCGTGCGGCGGTGACGAATTCTTCGTTCTTGGCGCTCATGACGGAGCCTCGCGTGATTCGCGCGATGGACGTCCACGCGAAGGTCGACAGGACGATGACGACCATGGCGATGGAGCGGGATTCCTTGAACATCTGCATGAAGACGATGGCTGCGAGGAGCAGCGGGATCGCGAAGAAGACGTCGGTGATACGCGAGAGGACGGCGTCGATCCAGCCGCCGACGTAGCCGGCGATGGCACCGATCGTACCGCCGATGATGACGACGGCGATTGTGGTGAGTACGCCGACGGAGACGGAGGCGCGGGCACCGTAGATGACGCGCGAGTAGATGTCGCAGCCCTGCTTGTCGAAGCCGAAGGGGTGGCTCCACAGCTCAGGGCCGCCGAGCGAGCGGGACAGCTCGCAGTAGCGCGGGTCCTGGCTGGTGAACAGCGAGGGGAAGAGCGAGATCATGATGGCCACGAAGATGATGATGGCCGCGAACCAGAAGAGGGGGCGGACGCGCAGTCGCTTCCAGGCCTCGCCCCACATCGAGGAGGGGGCGCCCTCGTCGGGCACTGCGTCGACGGCACCGAGGCCGGTCTCGTCGATGTCGGAGACGTAGTGGTCCTGCCCGGCGCGGGTGCGGGCGATGTTGGCGGAGGGGATGATGTCACTCATAGCGGATCCTCGGGTCGAGCACGGCGTAGAGGAGGTCAACGACAAGGTTGGCCAGGATGTAGACGAGGACGAGCACGGTCGTGATGGACACGACGGTGGGGGCCTCGCCCAGTCGGATGGCCTGCCAGAGCGTGCCGCCGACGCCGTTGATGTTGAAGATGCCCTCGGTGATGATGGCGCCACCCATGAGGGCGCCGAGGTCGCCGCCGAGGAAGGTGGCGACGGGGATGAGGGAGTTGCGCAGGATGTGGCGCGACATGACAGCGCGGTTGGTCAGGCCCTTGGCGCGTGCGGTGCGTACGTAGTCGGCGGAGACGTTCTCGGAGACGGACTGGCGGGTCAGTCGGATGACGTAGGCCAGGGAGACGCCGCCGAGCACCATGGCTGGCATGGTGAGGGATGCGAAGTCGACGGAGACGCTGGCTGTGACTGGTAAGATCCCGAGTTTGATGCCGAGGAGGAACTGTAGGACGAAGCCGAGGACGAAGGTCGGCACCGAGATCAGCAGGAGCGAGAACACGAGGATCGTGGAATCGAACCAGCCGCCGCGGCGCACGCCGGCGATGGTGCCCAGCGTGATACCGAAGATGGATTCGATGGCGAGGGCGTAGATGGCGAGGGCCATCGTGACGGGGAATGCCCGCGCCATGACGTCGATGACGGGCTGCTGGTTGAAGGATTTGCCGAAGTCAAGGGTGAACACGCCCTTGAGGTAGAGCAGATACTGCATCCAGAAAGGTTGGTCGAGGTGGTACTCGGCGCGGATCTTCGCAGCGGCCGCCTCGGTGAGGCCGCGGTCGCCGCCGAGCGCGGCAACGGGGTCACCTGGCATCAGGTAGACCATCGCGAAGATCAGAAAGGTGGCTCCGAAAAAGACCGGGATGGTCTGGAGGAGTCGCCGTCCGATGTAGCGGAGCATGGGCAATCCTTTAGATTCGTGTCGAGGGATGGGCGCGGTGCCGCTCCCGAGCGTACGCCCCGCTGGGGGCGGGGCTGCCTATATCTCCCATCATAGGGTAAAGAATGAGCAAATGAGGTATGGGGTTCGTTATGTGGCCGGCGGATCAGGCGTGTTCCCCCTGCTGGTGGGCGAAAGTGTGGCCCACGATGCGGGCATGTACGAGGCCGGGGCGGGTTGGGTGCGCGGTTTGCCTGTCGGTGGGCTACTTGTTGCGCGAGGGGGCGGGTGGCTTGAGCCACCCGCCCCCTCGAGAGGTCAACTCTTAGGAGTTCACTTCTTCGCGGTCGTCTTGGTGATCTTGTAGGCGATCGGCTGGCCGTGCCAGTCGAAGCTCACATTGTCGACCTTGTTGTTCCATGCGCCGTTGGCGTTGTAGTACCACAGCGGGACGACGGGCAGGTCCTTGAGGAGAAGTTCCTGGGCCTGCTGCATGATGGCGATGCCATCGTCTTCCGTGGGGGCACCGGCGGCCTGGGTGATCAGGTTGTCGAACTCCGTGGAGGAGTAGAAGCCCTTGTTGGAGGCTGCGCCGGTCACGTACAGCGGCTGCAGGAAGTTGTAGATCGACGGGTAGTCGGCCTGCCAGCCCGAGCGGAAGGCTGCGCCGATGGTCTTCTCGTCCTCCTGCTGGAGCATGGTCTTGAAGTCGACGATCGGCTTGCCCTCGGCGCTGATGTTCAGCGTGTTCTTGATGGAGTTCGCGGCAGCGTCCACCCATTCCTTGTGGCCGCCGTCGGAGTTGTAGGCGATCTCGAAGGTGCCGTCCCACGGGGCGATGGCGTCGGCCTGGGCCCACAGTTCCTTCGCCTTGTCGGGGTTGTAGGTCAGGACCTCGGAACCGGGCAGGTTATCGGAGTAGCCCTTGAGGGTGGGGGCGGTGAAGTCCTTGGCGGGGGTGCGGGTCTTCGAGTAGATCTGATCGGTGATCTCGTCACGGTTGATGGCCATGGAGATGGCCTGGCGGCGCAGCTGGCCTTCCTCGCCGGAGAAGTGATCCAGGTACTGCGGGATGGTCAGCGTCATGATGCCGGCGTAGGGCATGTTGACGGAGCGGTCCGCGAAGGTGGTCTGGTAGGAGCCGATGGCCGAGGAGGGCATGGCGTCCAGAACATCCACGTTGCCGGCCTTGAGGTCGTTGTAGGCGGCGTCCATCGACTGGTAGAACTTGAAGACGACGCCCTCGTTCTGTGCCGGGGTGTCACCGACGTAGTTCTCGTTGGGGACCAGGGTCACCTTGACGTTGTGCTCCCACGCGGTGTCGGAGGCGAGCTTGTAGGGGCCGTTGCCGACCGGCTTCTGGCCGCCGGCCTCGGGGTTGTCGAGGGTCGAGTCGGGCAGCGGCGCGTAGGCGGTGTAGCCGAGGCGGCTGACGAGGTCGTAGCTGGGCTGCTTCAGCTTGATCGTGAAGGTGTAGTCGTCGACGTCCTCGACGCCGGACAGGTCGCCTGCGCCCTCCTCGTCGGTGCCTTCGAAGGAGTCGAAGAAGGAAGCCTGCGTCTGGTTCTGGGAGGTGATGAGCTGCCATGCGCGGGTGAAGTTCTCAGCCTTGACGGGGGTGCCGTCGGAGAACTTGCGGTCCTGGTGGAGCTTGACGGTCCAGAGGGTGTTGTCCTCGTTGGGTTCGATGGACTCGGCGACGTCGAGGACGGGGGTGCCGTCAACGTCGTAGCGGACGAGCTGGCTGAACATTGCGGACAGGATCTTGCCGCCGCCGTTTTCGCTGGTCATACCCGGCAGGAGCGGGTTCTGGGGTTCAGAGCCGTTCATGACGACAGCGTTAGCGTTGGTGCCGCCAGAGCAGGCGCTCAGCGCGAGTGCGGCGCCGACGGGAATGGCGAGCCATGCCTTCTTCAGGTTCACGGTTACTTCCTCCTGGTTGATGGACGGGACCGTGGGGCGATGCCCTAGGTCATGGTCTGAGGGTAGCTCGTTGAACGTGGAAGATACCGTGGCTGTCCATCATGTGCGCATTACATTTTGGTTACAAACGTAAAAAGAAGGTCAAATAATGGTGTGAGTCACATAAAAGGGCTGTTTTGTGACCAAATAATCAATCGACGAGGCCGGGGTGAGGAGCGCGATCATGCATCCTCAGCCCCGGCCTCGTCCATAAGAGAGGACTCAGGAGAGCAGGCCCTTGGAGGTCAGCCACTCGCGCGCGATCTGCGAGGCCGACTTCTGATCCTGCGTAGACGCGCGGTTCATCTCGACCAGGTCCGAGGGTTCCAGCGCAGCGCTGACCCGATTGATGACGCTGGCGGCCTTGTCATCCACTCGCGACGAGGCGAGGGGCACGACGTGCGAGGCCAGGAACAGGCCCTTTGGGTCCTTCAGGACCGTCAGCGACCCGTCGGCCAGCACCGGATCCGAAGAATAGATGTTTGCCAGCTGAATATCGCCGTCTGTCAGGGCCTTGACGGTGAGCGGGCCGCCTGAGTCCTCAATCGGCGTGAAGTTGACCGACACTCCATAGGTCTGCGCGAGTCCCGCCGGGCCGTACGGGCGCGTCTCCAGCTCCGAATTTCCTCCCAAGGTCAGCGGCCCCGCCCCGGCCAGATCCCCGATGGACGACAGCGAATGCTCCGTCGCGAAGGTCGTGGTCACCACGTAGGAATCCTGATCGGTCGCCGGTGCCTGATCGAGCGCCTGCAGCCCCTGTGGGAGGAGGGTGGTCAGCGCGTCATAGACCTCGTCCGTCGAACGGGCGGTCGCGTTCTGATCGAAATATTGCAACAGGTTGCCTGTGTACTCGGGGAACACGTCGATTGTGCCGGCCTCGATCTCGGGCATGTAGACCTCACGCTGACCGATCCGCATCTGTCGGTCCACCGTGTACCCGGCGTTCTCCAGGGCCTGGGCGTAGACCTCGGCGATGATCTCGTTCGAGTAGTAGTCCTGCGAACCCACGACGAGCGTCGTCGAGCCGCTCTTGGAGCCTTCTGCGCTGGCGTTGCCGCTGATCGACTCCGCCGAACCGCAGGCGGCCAGAGCCAGTGTCGAGGCCGCGATGGCAGCCATCGTGATCATTGTGTGTTTCATAGTGACTCCTTGAGTGAGTTGTTCTCTTCGTCAGCGAAAGAATGGGTGCGGGTCTGAAGTTGCCGGGCGATGAGCGCCAGGAGCGCGTCGGTCGCCAGCGCAAGGGCGACCACGATGATCGCGCCGCCGATCATCTGCGCGTAATCGCGGGTCTTCAGGCCCGCGTACAGGAAACGGCCCAGGCCGTAGTTCGCCGTGTAGGCCGCCAGGGTGGTCGTCGCGATCACCTGCAGGGTCGCCGAGCGCACGCCCGCTGCGATGAGGCCGGCCGCGTGGGAGAACTCCACCTGCGCGAGGATCTGGGGTTCCGTGAGTCCAATCGCTCGCGCTGCATCCACGGTCGGGCGCGGTGTCGAGGCGATCCCCGAATAGGTTGCCGACAGCAGCGGTGGGATCGCCAGCACTAGGAGCGCCAGCGTTGGGGCTGCGAGCCCGATCCCCAACCACAGTCCGGCAAGCGTCAACACGCCGAGGGTGGGGACCGCGCGGGCCGCTCCCGTCGCGCTCACCAGCCACCGGCCCCTGCCCGTGTGACCGATCACCGTGCCCAGCGGCAGTGCGACGAGGGATGCGAGGACGACGATCAGGAAGGTGAGGCCCAGGTGTTCGGCGCTGCGAGTCAGAATCCCCGACTCTCCCAGCCAATTCGCCGGGGTAGTCAGCCAGCTCAGGGCTTCGAGGAAGATACTCATGCGCGCTCCTGACGGACCCACGGGGTCAGTGCCCAGCCTATCCCCTGCACGGCCGCGTCCACCACGAGCGCCAGGAGAACCGTCGCGACCAAGCCAGCCACGACCTCGATGGTGATGCCGCGCTGAAAACCGTCTGTGAACAGCGTGCCCAGCGAACGCACCCCGATAAACGCTCCCACCGTCACCAACGACACCGTGGACGTGGCGACCACGCGCGTGCCCGCCACGATCACCGGCGTCGCCAGCGGCAACTCCACCTCCACGAAACGTCGCGGCAGCGAGTATCCGCACGCGTTCGCGGCCTGCAGAGTCGCGCGCGGGATCGTGCGGAAGCCCTCGGCCACCTGGCGCACCAACACCGCCACACCGTAGAGGGTGAGTACCGCGATCATGTTCGCGTTTGAACGTAGCGCCACCCCAATGATCACCGGAATAACCACCAGCAGCGGCAACGAGGGCACCGCGTACAGTGCCGACAGCGCCGACAGAACCCATCCGCCGCGGCGTGAAAACGCCGCCCAGCGCGCCACAGGCACCGAGAGTGCGACCGAGAGCGCAATGACCGGCAGAGCAATCCACAGGTGGGCGAGCGTGAGTTGCCCGATCAGCGCCCAATTCGAAGACAGCCAGGTCACGAGCGCTCCCCGGCGACGGGCCGGGCGCTCCCGCGCGGCGCGGGCGATACGCCCGACGCGGCCGAGGCCTCGTTCCCGTCGCGTGCGAGCATGCCCACGGGTGTCCCGTCTTCGTCGAGGACTAGGCCGCCCGGCCCGGCGATGCGCACCGGGCGCGCCGCGCGCGAGGCCCCCACGAACTCCGCGACGAAAGGCGACGCGGGGGAGGAGAGCAGCTCGGCGGGGGTTCCCACCTGCTCGATGCGCCCGCCCGTGGAGAGAACCGCGACCTGGTCGCCCAGTGTGAACGCCTCATCCACGTCGTGCGTCACGAACAGGATCGTCGTTCCCAGCGCCCGCCGAATCTCCTTCAGTTCCCGCTGCAAGTCCGCGCGCACAATCGGGTCCAGCGCCCCGAACGGCTCATCCATCAGCAGGATATCCGCGCGGTTCGCCAGCGCCCTGGCCACGCCCACGCGCTGGCGCTGCCCGCCCGACAGCTGGGATGGGTAGCGATCAGCCATCTCGCGCTCCAGCCCCACCAGCGTCAGGAGCTCGAGTGCGCGCTCGCGGGATTCTGCCTTGTTGACGCCCTCCAGACGTGGAACGGTCGCGATATTGTCTGCGATGCTTCGATGCGGAAACAGACCGCCCTCCTGTAGGACATAGCCGATCGAGCGGCGCAAGTGTACCGGGTCCGCGCCCGTCACGTCTTGGTCGCGTACGAACACCGTGCCCGAGGTCGGGGTAACCATCGCGTTCACCATCCGCATGAGCGTCGTCTTGCCGCAGCCCGATGTGCCCAGGAACACAGTCGTCGAGCCCTGCTTGATGGTCAGCGAGAAGTCCTCGACGGCTCGCGTGCCGCCCGGGTAGGTCTTGGACACGTGGTCGAAGCGAATCACGCGCGGCCCCTGCGTGCTGATGTGACGCGGCGCGCGGGGTTCGAGGCCTCGGCAATGAGGGTGAGGGCTCGGGCGAAAATGTCCCGCTGATTGGGGGACAGGGGCGCGAAGAGGCGGTCCTGTTCGGCAGCGACGATGGTCTCTGCACTCGCGAGGTGGTCGATGCCTGCGTCCGTCACAGTCAGGATGATGGCGCGGCGGTCGTGCTCGCAGGGCGTGCGGTGCAGCAGACCGTCACGATGCAGACGATCCACGAGGCGCGAGGCTGCGCCCAGCGTGATGCCCTGGCTCTCCGCCACCTCCTGGATGCGGCAGGCCCGGGTATCCCGGACCGTACGCAGGACCAGGAAGCGACCCAGTGACAGTGGGTTTCCGGCCTCCGTGAGGGCGGCCTCGAGCGAGTTCCAGACCCGCAGTTCCGCGCCCACGAGGGCGGTGAACAGGGATGACGTATTCGTTGCCATGTATATGATCCTAGGGGGAAATGATTTCTATGTCTACTTTCTGTCAGGCTGAGGATGTGTTACTCGTATGTACGGCGTGACCGCGGTGGTACAGTGCGTTATGTCGGCAACGGTGCGGGCGCGCGCAGTGAGGAGGTCGCAGGTGCGACAACGGCTCTACAACCTGTTAAACGGCGACGAAGGCCTTGCGATGTGGTGCGGGCGCGTCATGACGGTCCTCATCATCGCCAGCCTCCTGCCCCTGTGCTTCAAAGAATCCAGCCCCATCCTCGAGACAATCGAGTACGGGTGCGTCCTCGTGTTCATCATCGACTACCTGGCCCGATGGGTTACGGCGGACCTGAAGCTCCAAAAAGGCATACTGTCTTTTGTGATCTACCCGTTCACGCCGATGGCGATCATCGATTTGCTGTCGATCCTGCCCGTCTTCAACGCCCTCAACGATGCGCTGCGCACGCTGCGAGTCCTCCGCCTCTTCCGCTCCCTACGGGCCTTCAAGCTCATCCGCTACTCGAAGGGCGCCTCAGCCATCGCCGCCGTTTTCGAGAAACAAAGGGAGGCGCTGCTCGCCGTCCTCTGCCTGGCGATCGGCTACATCCTCGTCAGCGCCCTCGTCATCTTCAACGTCGAGCCGGACACCTTCAACACGTTCTTTGACGCCGTCTACTGGGCTGTCGTCTCCCTGACGACCGTCGGCTACGGCGACCTCTACCCCTCCTCCGACGTGGGGCGCACGATCGCCATGATCTCCTCGCTCATGGGCGTCGCCGTCGTCGCGCTGCCCTCGGGCATTATTACCGCGGGAATGCTCGACGAACTGCGCGGTGACGACGGAGGCCTGAGCGACTGAGTGTGTGGAATTTAGAGGGACAGACGAGGCCGGGGCCCGACCCACCCCTCACCGTGCGGTGAGCGAGTGGCCGAGCCCCGGCCTCGTCAATGAACGCGTCAGATCAGGCGTCAGCCCGCGGCGCGGGGGAGCGGTGACGCTTCGAATACGCCTCACCCTCCAGCTCCGAACCCGACGGAGCCGACGCAGGCGTCGCCGCCTCCAGGTTCGTGCCGCGCAGCTTCGAGATCAGGCGCATGCCGTGGTAGATCACCAGAGCCGAGGCAGTGCCCAGAGCGATGCCCTCGAACGACATCCCGCCCACGTTCCACGTGAAGTTCGCGATCGCAACGATCAGGGCGACCGCGGCGGTGTTCAGGTTCACAGGGTTGGAGAAATCCACGCGGTTCTGCACCCAGATGCGAACGCCCAGCATGCCGATCATGCCGTACAGGACCGTGCCCGCGCCGCCCAGCACGCCCGGGGGAATCGTCGCAATCAGGGCACCGAACTTCGGCAGCATCGACAGGACCAGGGCAACGGCAGCCGCGATGATGTATGCCGCCGTCGAATACACGCGGGTCGCCGCCATCACGCCGATGTTCTCCGCGTAGGTGGTCGTACCCGAACCGCCGCCACTGCCGGCCAGCATCGTCGAGAGGCCATCCGCCATCAGCGCGCGGCCCGTCAAGTCGTCCATGTTTTCACCGGTCATCGCGGACACGGACTTCACATGGCCGACATTTTCAGCAACCAGGATGAACACAACCGGCAGGAACAGGCCGAGGGTCGAGACGGAGAAGGCCGGGGTGTGGAACTCGGGGAAGCCAATCCAAGCGGCCTGACCGACGCTCGAGAAGTCGACCTGACCCTGGATAATCGCGGCCGCATAGCCGATCAGCACGCCAATGAGGATCGAAAGACGACCGAGGATACCCTTAAAGAGGACAGTCACAAGGCAGATCGACACAATCGTCACGACAGCCGTGATCGGTCCCTGCTTCACCCAGTTCCACGCGGCGGGAGCCAGATTCAGGCCGATGAGCGCCACGATCGCGCCCGTCACCACCGGCGGCATCACCGCGTCAATCCAACGCACGCCCGCGAAGTGGACGATCAGGCCGACGAGCGCGAGCGTCGCACCCACAGCGATAATGCCGCCGAGCGCGTAGGAAGAACCCAAGGTCCCCGACACCGCCTGGATCGGCGCAATCAGCGCGAAGGACGACCCAAGGTACGAGGGCAGACGACCCGCCGTAATCAGGAAAAACAGCAGCGTGCCGATCGCCGTGAAAAAAAGCGTTGTTGACGGCGGGAAACCAGTCAACAACGGAACAAGGAACGTCGCACCAAACATTGCAACCACGTGCTGGGCGCCAATGCCAATAGTGCGCGGCCACGACAGTCGCTCACCCGGGAGGACGACGTCACCGGGATTAATGGACGTGCCGTTACCGTGAAGCTTCCAACGGAACAGCGAGGTCTTCGTTTCGCTCATAAGCGTACAAATCCGATCAGTTGATGGGCGGGATGGCCGTACCGGTCGGAACAACAGGGTAGCGCGTTCATCTACTGACCTGCGCATTTTGACGCTGAAAACGCGCATGCGCCGACAAAGTGTGGTGGACGCCCCTTTCGTTATGCGATAGTGGACGCATGAGCGCACAGGCACCCTACCCAACCCCCGCCCCCAGCGGCGCGCCTTCGGGGAAGGCAGCCACGGCCTCGTACCCGGCCACGGCCTCGTACCCGGGCGCGACTCCGTATCCCGGCGCTTCATACCCGGCCTCGCCGTTTTCTTCGGACCAGGTCGACCCGTACGCCTACATGTCAGCCACGCCCGACGCGACCAACGCGGGTACCGCCCCCTTCCCCGGCACCGAATACGTCGACTCGTACGAGGTGTTCGTCGGCGGCGGCTACACCTCCCCCAAGCCAATCACCAACCCGCTGGCGCGCACCTCCCTGTGGTTCGCGGTCTTCAGCATCCCCGGGATGGGCATTACGCTCATCATCAGCGTGGTCCTGGCGATTATCGCCCTCATCAGAGCGCAGGAACTCCCCGGGCGGATCGGCACGCGCGAGGCGCTCGCTGCGCTGATTTACGACGCCTTCGTCGTGTTCTTCATACTCACTATGTATGCACTGGCGTAGGTGGAATGCGCGTGACTCGGCGTGCTGTGACGTGCCCCATTGGCTTGGATTGGCGCTGCGGGGTGTTTATTGCTTATGATTGTCCGGCACGATGTGCACGGAGGATTCGCCTAGTGGCCTATGGCGCACGCTTGGAAAGCGTGTTGGGTGCAAGCCCTCGGGGGTTCGAATCCCCCATCCTCCGCCACTAGCCCCGGAACCCATTGAGGTTCCGGGGTTTTTGTTG
>NZ_JAPWCL010000013.1:0-72531 GCF_041433955.1 Pauljensenia sp. 20925_1_25
CACAACCTCGAAATACCCGCCCGGCTCCGAACAAGAGGCGCTACACCCGATCCGTCGCGCTACACCCGATCAGAAGGGGTGTAATGCCTACAGATCGGGTGCACCGCCTCATCATTAACAAACGTCGTCGCGGAACTAGCCCTACGCAATGACCCAACCGACACACAACGTGCTCAGAACGGGCAGCAATGCACTAGATAGGAGAGCGTTGCACTGCCTGCTATCCAGTGCAACGCTGCGTTAACTAGTGCAATGCCAATGCACAACGAGCACCGTCGCGGAAATAGCTGCCAACGACGTCCCACGTCGGCATCCAACAGGCCCAGGCCGCGCGGCGCTGCACCACTTAGGGAGCATTACACCAGTTAGGGAGCATTACACCACCTCCGAGCTGGTGTAATACCCCGCTAAGTGGTGTAACACCACTTAGAAACAAGCCGCACTGCGGAGACCCACCCCGACTCTCCAGTCGAAAACGCGAGGCAACGCAGTTCAGCGGCGGTTGAAGAGACGATTCACAACCGAGAAACACGCGCCGGCAACGAGGCCACTGGCAGCAGCTCCCATCAGCAGCGTGGGCACAGTAACACCCAAACCACTCGAGCTTACCAGCCTCTCCGTAGCCTGCGCGGGGACAACTGCACCATCAGCAGACTCCTGAGACACACGGGTAGCCACGGACGATGACGCAGGAAGCTCTTCACTTTCCTTGTTCTGCTTGTCAGAAGCGATAGCGGCCCCACTCGCAGGAACGGACACCTCAGCGTTGTGAGAGTCAGCGGGCGAAGTCCCCTTAGACACAGCGCTAACTTCTTCTTCAGATGAGCGAAAGAATTGCACGATCGGCCCCGAGAACAGGCCAACGACGAACATCACAGATAAGCCGACGGCACACGCAATACCCATCTTAAACAGGATGAAGACCTCAAGCTGATCCGATGTACAACTTTCCTTATCACAATGCACACCGAGAATAGACCACGATTTTAGCAATTCTGGCATGATGATGCCCATGATGATGAGGATGCCACCGACAATCTTGTTCATCTCCTCTCGTCGATCCTCAAACTCGATCAGTACACACTGGAACAACGCCCCCACCAAGAAGAGCACGACGATAAAGACCACTTCTTGAAGAGATACAAGCCCCGGCTCGGGATCCCCTTTGCCAATATAGAATCCCAATCCAATCCCATTGTCAACGGAAATCAAGAATGGAAATAATAATACAAAAGCACCGATGAGAATTAGTCGCATTGTCAGAACCGGCCGACTTTCCTGCCAGGCCTTTCGCCGCCAATATATTATCTGCCTCACCACTATGAATCCCATAAGAAATAAGAGCGGAAGACAATAGATCATCCAAACTGACCATACATGTTTCTCATCAACTTGAGCAGAGATGATCATCCGCGTCATCCAGAAGAAAAAGGCGCTCGTGACCAGCAAGAGACACCAAGTAGCTCCGTACGCAATTGCGACCGGTCTTTGTCGCAGCCATCCGAGAATTCGTTTACCCATCTCCACAGTGTAACGCCGCGAGCTTTACACCTAGCCCGCTCACCGCCCCACGTCGGGCAGATCCGTCTCCACAAGAACGGGGTTCAAGCGCACCCAGGCCACTGCCAGCTTCGTGATCTCGTCGACGGCCTCGTGGGACATCGAACGAGACTTGAGGGAGGCGACGGCGGCCTCGGCGCGGGACAGAGAATCAGGCGGCAGCGAAACGCCGGAGGAGACAACACGCAGATACTGGTCCAGCAGCTTCCCAAAAGAGCGATCCCAGTTGATGCCACCGTTGTCGTACACCTCGTGGCCAACCCGCCCCGCAATGCGAATGACCTCGCCCTGCAGCGTCCGACACTGGCCGCTGTCGGGCACAAGCAGATCCCACAGCTCCTCATACTGACGCAGTGCGGGCACGGACGGATCCAGCTCCAGCCGCTCCCCCACGACAGGCGCGCGCTGCGCCTCCCGCTGTTCCACCCCGAACAGCGAGCACAGCTCCGACAACGCAGCCGAGGCCTCGTCGACCCGCGACTGCGAAAGGTGGTCCGGCAGACCGTGCGTGATGAACGTGCAGCGCATCCGGTCCATCGACCGCAGCGCGGTCGGCACACGCTCGCCGACGGGTGCCCCAACGGACAGGAGCAGCCGAATCACCGCGAGCGCGCGCGGCGTGTCCAGGAAGTTGTGCCAGGCCACCACGCTCTCCACAAGCGTCGCCTTCCCGTACACCCTCGAGTCGGCAACAACCAGCGGATCCGCGCCCCACGCAATCATCCGCGACACGTCGGCGACGGGAAAACGCTCGACGACGCCGAACAGCGCCGTCTGATCGGACGTGTCGCGGGCGTTAATGTCGCCTCCGCGCGCGATCAACAGCGGGATTTGATCGAGGCACCGCGAGCTCACGCGCGCGTGAATCGGAGTGCGCTGATACCGGTCACGCGAGTTGACGTCCTCGCCGCGTGCCAGCAGGAAGTCCGTGATCTCCTCAGAGGCAGGGAAGTGCATGAGCCTCGGCTCGTAGGCGGACCCCCGCAGGTACGCACCGACCTCGCAGCGCGCGACCGCGCGCGCCACGGCCTCGACATCACCGGAGGCGATGATCTGCTCGATGTCCGCCGGAAGGGTCTTGCGCAGGCGCACACCGACCACTCTCCTCTCTGAGTTCCTGAGGCCAGTCTAACCGCGCTCCTACTCCCCCTCAGAAGACCCGCCACCGTGCTTCGCGCGCTCCGTGAGGACGCGCTCGACGACGCGCGGCAGGCGGGTGGGGGTCTCGCGGTGGCGGGTCATGGTGAGGAACAGACGGATGCGGGTCAGCGGCGAGACGCGCACAGATTCGGGCCATCGGAGAGCCACGTACTGCACGGCGTCGGCGACCTCGAGACGCCGCGTGGAGTTGCCGACGCGCACCCACAGCTCGGCCTCGCCTTTACCCTTGGGCCCCTTCAGGTACACGGGTCGCGTGGACGGCGGGATCGTCACCCGGCATACTTCCTGGGGTCCGTAGCCCTCCTGGGGGTCCAAGGCCTCGGCGAAGTCGAGGAGGGGCAGCGCGGCCGCGTTAGTACCCAGGCGCTGGCCCCACAGGTCGCGGATCCACAGCTCGAAGCGGTCCGCGTCCGGGGTCTTCAGGGTCGCGTAGTCGGGACCCAGCCCGATGAGCCGGCCGTCGTCGTCCACCCCGATGAGCAGGGTGCCGCCGCCGGAGTTCATGAACGCGGCGACCGTCTTGGCGATGACGGTTTCCATGGCGTCATCGCGCTTGCCGGCGCGCATGTTCCAGCGGGCGCTGGACTTGAACTCGAGGGAGTCGGATTCGCCGCGCTTGGCGACCTCGGCGATGGGTTCGAGGCCGGGGCGCGGGTGCAGGTACGCGACGATCAGGGAGACAATGATGACCACGACAAGGGCCACCACCGCGGCCACGCCGATCATCGCGGGGCGCCACATGTCGGCGGATGCGAAGATCCAGCCAGCGACCAGCAGGCCTCCCCACAGGCCCCCGAGGCCGGTGAGGGTCGCCGAGGCCGTGGACATCGTCATGCGCGAGGCCAGGAGGCGACGCACGACCAAGCCGATGAGCCATGCGATGACGAGAAGGAGGACCTGGATGCCGACCCACCGCAGCAGGTCGGGGTTCTGAGGCGTGGCCCTAAACTGCGGCCCTCCAGCGGTCATCTGCGCTCCTCATATACAAAGTCGGCGGCGGGATCGGATGTCACCACCCTATCCCACCGCCGACCACCGATCAGCGCATCACGCCATCAGCGCAAGGACGTGTGCTTCTCAATCGAGCGGGACGCCCACAGCCCCAGGATCAGGGCGAACAGGGGCACGAGGATGTAGGAGCCGATGCCGATGACGTTGGGTTGACCGTCGGTTCCCATCGTCGCTCGGTACGAGGTCCACATAATCTCTGTGGAGAAATGGCCGTCGGTCGTGACGGACAGCGGAAGGAAGAACGTGCCAACCGTGGAAAGCACCTGGTTCACGATGTACAGCAAGACGAAACCGATGATGGGAGCGCCGAAGCCGAGGTGGTTGAAGCGGCCTTCCGCGCCGATCGTCATGGCGGCGCAGCCCTGCACGATCCACGACATCGACAAAACGATCTGCACCGCAATCATGATGACAACGGTAGATGTGGGCATTCCGGCCACGAGGGAACGGGGTCCGGCCGTGTACTCGGCGAGGCTGATGCCGTCGCTCCACGCGGCGGCCGCGGCAACCGCGATGATTCCGCCGACGGCCAGGGCGAGGGCCAGGAGGCATTCGATCACGATGCGGGTGATCTTCGCCCAGAAGATGACCGTGCCGGAGATTGGCAGGCTCATCGTGAAGTAGCCGCGCTGCCCGTACAGGGTCTTCCAGTAGTCGGCCAGGGCCGCGATCGCGCAGGCGGCCGGTGTGAGCGCGCACAGGGCGTAGGCGAGCATCACGGTGGAGCCGCTGATCCCCGGCAGCCCCGCGGCGACGATTCCCGCGGCAACCGCGATGACAGCAACGAACGCCCCGAAGGAACGCGCGTCCGCGACGAGACGCCACCGGATCTCGTATGCAAGAAGTTTGGTGTACATCAGCGGTACTCCTTCCGGAAGATGGCGTCGAGGGAATCGCCATGCGTGGCCCGCAGGTCGTCAGCGTCTCCTTGCAGGAGGACCTGTCCGTCCTTCATGAAGAGCGCGTAGTCGACGAAGTGCTCGATGTCGGAAATGAGGTGTGTGGACATGATGAGCAGCGACGCGGGGTCGAACTCGCGCAGGATGCCCTCGAGGATGACGTCGCGCGTCGCCGGGTCGACGCCGCTAATCGGCTCATCGAGCAGGTACACGCGGGCGCGCCGGGACATGATGAGGCTGATCTGGAGTTTCTCCCCCATGCCTTTGCTCATCTCGGCGAGGCGGCGGTCGGTGGGCAGTCCGAAGAAGTCGATCATCGAGGCGGCTTTGTCGGCGTCGAAGTCGCTAAAGAACGTGGAGTAGACGCGGATCGCGTCGGTAGCGGTCCAGTCGGTGTTGAGGAAGTCGGCGTCGGGCAGGTAGGAGACGATTGCCTTAGTGGCGACGCCGGGTGCGTGCCCGTCGATGGTCACGGTTCCCTGGTAGTCGGAGAGGACTCCGGCGAGGATCTTGAGCAGCGTGGTTTTACCGCAGCCGTTGGGACCCATGAGGCCGACGATGTGCCCGGCCTCCAGGCTCAGGTTGTAGTCGCGTAGAGCGGGGGTCGAGCGGTAGCTCTTCGTCAGGCCGGTGACCTCGACGAGGCCTGGGCCAGCCGCGCTCGCGCCTGTGGGTTGGGTGGTCATGAGAGTTGTCCTCCTGTATTACAGGTCCGCATCCCAGCGTTCATCCACGAGGCCGTGGGCACCTTCGCGGTCGACACCAAGGGCTCGGCAGGCGCGGATGAAGGCGTCTGCTGCGGCGCGAGCGTCCTCCTGGCGGAGGGTGCGTAGCGCAGTGTCGTCGGTGGCGACAAATCGTCCGGCCGTCCGCTTGGGGACGGTGAGTCCTTCGTCGTCGAGGGCGGCGAGGGCTCGCTGGACGGTGTTGGGGTTGGTGCCGGCCTCGATGGCGAGGTCGCGGACGGAGGGGATCTTCTGGCCGGGCTTCCACGTGCCATCGGTGATGCGGGCGCGGAAGTTGTCGGCCAGCTGGATCCAGATGGGGCGGGTGTCATCGATGCGCATCGATGTGTCCCTCCTGTCTTGCTGTATTAATACACTAATACAATGACACAGTTTCCAAACTGTGTCAACCTACTAATACAGTTCAGTCACATGCTGACACACTCGCACGTTTCCAGACACGGAGAAAGGCCCGGAACCATACGGTTCCGGGCCTTTCCTACGCGAATGCGTCAGGCGATCGGCTCACCCTTGATGTGCCAGACCTCGCGAGCATAGTCGGAGATCGTGCGGTCCGAGGAGAAGCGACCGGAGCGGGAGATGTTCGCCCACACGCGCTTGTTCCATGCCTTCTGGTCGCGGTAATCGGCGGCCATACGATCCTTGGTCTCACGGTACGCGGCAAAATCGCCCAGGACGTAGTACACGTCGGCCGGATCGTAGCCGCCCTCAAGGATCGAGTGGCGGATGTCGTAGAACCAGCCGGAGTTGTTGTCGTTGAGCGTGCCATCGGTCAGGGCGTCAATGACGCGCTTGAGGCCGGGGACGTTCTCGTAGTGCCAACGGGGATCGTAGTGACGACGCAGCTCGGGCAGCTCATCGTCGGTCGCGCCGAAGATGTAGGCATTGTCCGCGCCCACGGCCTCGAGAATCTCAACATTCGCGCCATCCAGGGTGCCCAGGGTGAGGGCGCCGTTCATCATGAACTTCATGTTGGACGTGCCCGAGGCCTCCTTGCCAGCCATCGAGATCTGCTCGGAGACGTCGGCGGCGGGGATGATGTGCTCGGCGGGCGAGACGTTGTAGTTATGGACGAAGACGACCTTGATGCGACCGTTGATGTCCTTGTCGTTGTTCACCAGCTCGCCAATGGCGTTGATGAGCTTAATGATGGCCTTGGCGCGGATGTAGCCGGGGGCAGCCTTCGCACCGAAGATGAACACGCGGTTCGGGGTATCCAGCGTCGGGTCATCCTTCATGCGGAAGTACAGGTCCAGGACGTAGAAGGCGTTGAGCAGCTGACGCTTGTACTCGTGCAGACGCTTGATCTGAACGTCGAAGATCGAGTCGGGATCGATCTCGACACCCTCGCGCTCCTTGATCCACGCAGCGAAGTCGACCTTGTTAGCGTGCTTGATCTCGCCCAGGCGCGTGAGCACGTCGTCGGTGCCAGCCTCGGTGAAGTCAGAGAGCACGGTGAGGTCGCGGACCCACGCGTCGGAACCGGTGACCTCGTCGAGGAGGGCGGCCAGGCGGGGGTTGCACTGCTTGAGCCAGCGGCGCGGGGTCACGCCGTTGGTCTTGTTGTTGAAGCGCTCAGGCCAGATGGCGTACCACTCCTTGAGGGTGTCGCGCTTGATGATCTCCGTGTGGAGGGCGGCGACGCCGTTGATGGAGTAGGACGCGTAGCAGGCGATCCAGGCCATGCGCACGGTGTTTCCGGAGACGGGGGCCATGTAGTCGATGGTGCCCTGGTCGAGGCCACGCTCGGCCATGTCGATGCGGAAGCGACGGTCGATCTCGCGGACGATCTCGGAGATGCGCGGGAACAGGCGATCAAAGATGTGGATGTCCCAGGTCTCGAGGGCCTCGGCAAGAACCGTGTGGTTCGTGTAAGCGAAGGTCTTGGAGACAACTGCCCAGGCCTCTTCCCAGCCGAGGCCGTGCTCGTCCATGAGGATGCGCATGAGTTCGGGGATGGCGAGGACCGGGTGGGTGTCGTTGAGCTGAACGGCGTTGTACTCGGCGAAGCCATTCAGGTCGGTGCCGTGGTGACGCACGTAGTTCTCGACGATCTCCTGCAGGGAGGCGGAGCAGAAGAAGTACTGCTGGCGCACGCGCAGGACCTTGCCCTCGAACGTGGTGTCGTTGGGGTACAGGACACGGGAGATGTCCATGGTGCGCTCACGGTCGATGATCGCGTCGGTGAAGCGCTGGGAGTTGAAGGCGTCGTAGTCGAACTCTTCGATGGGTTCGGCCTTCCACAGACGCAGGGTACCCACGTTCTTGGTGCCGTAGCCGGTGATCGCGATGTCGTAGGGGACGGCGCGCACGGTCAGGTCGGCGTAGGAGACGATGCGGGAGCGCTCTTCGCGGCGGGTGACGAAGGGGTAGCCCTCCTCCATCCACGGATCCGGGTGCTCAGTCTGGAAGCCGTTGTCGAAGAGCTGCTTGAACAGACCGTAGCGGTACAGGATGCCGTAGCCGCGCACGGGCAGATCCAGGGTGGCGCAGGAGTCCAGGAAGCAGGCGGCGAGGCGGCCGAGGCCACCGTTACCGAGGGAGGCGTCCGGCTCCTCTTCGAGAACCTGGCCAAGATCGAGGCCGTAGGCGGCGAGGGCTTCGCGAGCCTTCTCGACGAGGCCAAGGTTCGACAGGTTGTTCAGCAGGGCGCGACCCATGAGGAACTCAGCGGAGAAGTAGTGTTCCTGACGGCCCTTGGCGTAACGCTCGGTGGTGGCGGCCCAGTTGTCAGCGATCTGATCGACGATGGCAGCGGACAGACCCTGCCACACCTCCATCAGAGTCGAGTCTTCAACGGGGCGCCCGGAGGTCGCACGCACATGCGAGGGCAGCGACTGCGTCAGATCCAGCGTCATATGACTTCCTTTTTCGTGTCTATGCCCTCCCGCCAAGCGGCGAGCCCCGGGTAGGGATCGGGCCTCATCTTACAGATTACCGATCCGCGCAGCTAATTCCCTGTTTTGACCACTCTCTGCGAGATTCACCACCCACTCTCACGTGACCAACTACACCCCCCGAAAAGGCCCCATGACTAAAGACCCAACCCCCACACTCCCCTACCAACTCACTCGAGGCCGGACCTGCGCGAAGACTCACGAGCATCGCGAAATGACAGCACGAACACTGAACTTGCCGGGTGGAGAGAAGCGCAAGGGCCGAGGCTTCCCCCAATCCCGGAGAGCACAGCGCCGCACACGACAGGGCACCACAACGGAGGTACCGAACATCAGGGGCGTGCCCCTGCGGGGGCACTGCCCGCAGGGGCACATATACAGGAAAGTGGCACCCCTCGGGCGAGCGATGCCACTTTCCATCACCGGTTCATCATGAGGGCTCAATTCATGGTGACTTTCGGTACTCCCATTGTGCATGTGACGCGCATATCATTTCAAGGCGAAACACCTCGTTTTCGTTGCAAATCTGCGGCACATCCATGCACGTTTGTTCATAAAGTCGCTGCGATCTGCAAAAACTAGACAAAAAGCGGGTCCGCTCGATTCGAGCGGACCCGCGGATTCTGTCAAGCAAAAACCTCAGTGACGCTTGCGCGCGATCACGAGGGTCACACCACCAGCCAGGGCGATGACACCAGCGCCCGCAGCGATCGACGCAGAAGAACCAGTGTTTGCCAGCATCTGGGTAGAAGCCTCAGCAGGCCCATTCGAGTGACGGATACCGGAACGAACGCTCACAGGAGCCAGACCTTCGGCGGGGGTCACCTCGCCATGGGTGGTCACGCCGGTCCCAGAACCGGGAGCGGCCGGCTCGGGAACAGAGGGTTCCTCGCCGGGGGTGGGCGTCTGAGGCTCGGGAGCAGGCGTCGAGGGCTGATCCGGACCGGGGCCGGGGTTGGACGGCTCGGGGGTAGGCGTGTTGTCGACGGGGGCCGGCGGCTCCTCGGGACCAACGACCGGGGTGGAAGGCGAGGGAGTGGGCTGACCAATGGAGGGGTTACCCTTCGAAGGTTCACCGATGGAAGGGTTCCCCTTCGCGCCGTCACCAATCGGAGACTCAGCTGCGAAAGCAACGCCGGTGGAAGCAGCGATGATGCCAAAAGCCGCCGTCGCGGCGAACAGGGAGGCAGTCGTCTTCTTCATGATCTCTCCTGAAACGGATGTGATGCGGGATGAATGCACGACCCTGACCGGCACTGGGAGTGTCAGATCAGGGATCCACCCTTACTCTACAACACTTCCTGACCATCGAGAAGGGTTTTCCTAAAATCACACCAGACGACCCTGTCCATCACATCAGAATTTAACTCAAATACCGAGTAATTCACGCCCTTCTAAAAAGTTCAAGAACCTTGGAACGTCGCGATAAACTTGAAAATTCCCTCCATGATGAGTTGCGTTGCAATAGCAGCAAGAAGCAAACCTGAGATCTTGGTCAACAGCATGATGCCCCCGGGTCCCAGCAGCCGAGAGAGGATGAGCGAAAAGCGCATCGTCAGCCACATGACGACGTGCGCCAGCACCACGGCCAGGACGACGGCGATCCACGATCCGACGTTCGCTCCAGCCTGCCCAACGGCCACCATGACGGCGACGATCGAGCCGGGACCAGCCAGCAGCGGCGTCCCAAGGGGAACGAGCGCGACGTTGACGCTTTCGTCCCCCGTATCAGGTGTCGAGGAATCGGTGCCCATGAGGAGTTCCATGGCGACCAGGAACAGCAGGACGCCGCCGGACAGCTGCAGTGCCTCCATCGAAATGCTCAGGAGGCGCAGGATCTGTCCGCCGAGGATCGCGAATGTCAGGATGACACCGAAGGACACGGAGGTCGCCTGGATCGCTGCCCGCCGCTGCTTGGCCTGGGAATAACGAGACGTGAGTCCCAGGAAGATCGGCACCGTGCCGATGGGGTCCATGATGACCGTCAGCGTCGTGAAGGCGGTGGCGAAGAGGGCGACGTCGAAGAGGCTCACGGCTGCACCACCTCGATGCTCCCTTGCGCGATAACCTCGGCGATGATGTCGGGGTCGGTCGTGTTTTCGCCGATGCGGTTGGGCTTGCCGGTGCCGTGGTAGTCGGAGGATCCAAACTCCGCGAGTCCCAATTCCCTGGCGATGCGGTCAACGTCGGCGCGATCCTCAGGAGCATGGTCGCGGTGGTTACGCTCGATACCGAAGAGACCCGCCTGAGCCATCTGCGCGATAACGTCCTCGGGCAGCAGCCGCTGACGCTTGCGGGCGCGCGGATGCGCCAAGACGGGCACTCCCCCGGCCTCACGCACGCAGCGCACCGCTTCGACCGGGTCGGGTGCCCAGTGGTGCACGTAGTAGGGACCCGACGGGTGCAGGGCCTTGACGAATGCGGCGCTGCGGTCGGGGAAAGCACCGGCGGCGACGAGCGCGTCGGCGATGTGCGGACGTCCCACGGGGCCGCCCTCGGGCGCGAAAGCGAGCACGTCCTCCCACGTGATCGGGTAGTCCGCGCTCAGGTTCTCGACCATGCGGAGGGCGCGCGTCTCGCGGTCCTCCCGGGTTCGCCGGAAATTATCGACGAGGCCGGGGCTGGCCGGGTCGAAAAGGTAGGCCAGCAGGTGCACGGTGATGCCCGATGCTGAGCAGGACATTTCAGCGCCCCGAATGAGGGTGACGCCAGTGTCGGGGACAGCGGATACAGCTTCGTCCCATCCGGTCGTCGTATCGTGATCGGTCAGCGCAATCGCGTCCAACCCGGCCTCGGCGGCAATCGCGAGGAGCTGCGCGGGCGTGTCCGTTCCATCCGAGTAAGCGCTATGAGTATGGGGATCAATTCGCTTCACCATCTGAGATTACCGCATTAATCCGATCACACCACCGGGCATCGGAGGGGGTCCCCGCGAGCGCGCCGAGGCCTCGTGAAAACCCCTGATTTTGAGCGGTGGGACGTCGTCTTTCCGCACGTCTTTTCACGGGTCACAATACGTCTTTGCGCATATGCCCACCCCCGGCGAGACGCCGATCACTGTAGGAAACTGTCTGCACGCGGCCATATGGCCCCCTCAACACCGATTGGAGTACACGCGTGTCTGACAAGGATCAGACCCAGGTGTCTACCGCGACCGATGCGGGAGACGCCGGGTATAACAAGGCTCTGAAAAACCGACATATCCAGATGATCGCCATCGGCGGCTCGATTGGCACCGGCCTGTTCCTGGGTGCCGGCGGCCGTCTGGCCCAGGGCGGCCCCGCGCTCGCCTTCGCCTACGCAGTGTGTGGCGTCTTTGCATTCCTGATGGTCCGCGCTCTCGGCGAGTTGGCGGTGCGTCGCCCCTCCTCGGGCGCCTTCGTGTCCTACGCCCGCGAGTTCCTGGGCGAGAAGGGCGCGTTCATCACCGGCTGGTTCTTCTTCCTGGACTGGGCCGTCACCGTCATGGCTGACATCACCGCTGTAGCGCTCTACATGCACTACTGGACAATGTTCGAGGCCATCCCACAGTGGGTGATCGCCCTCATCGCGCTGGCCCTCGTGTTCGTCCTGAACATGCTGAGCGTGAAGGCCTTTGGTGAGGCCGAATTCTGGTTCGCGATGATTAAGGTCGCGACGATCCTCATCTTCATGGCTGTCGCCATCTGGGCGATCATCACGCAGGCGCACGTCGCCGATTACACCGCGGGCGTCCACAACATTTCCGAGTCCGGCGGTTGGTTCCCCGAGGGGCTGGCCCCCGTGTTCGCCCTGACCCTGGGCGTCGTCTTTGCCTTCGGCGGGACCGAGATGGTGGGTGTCGCAGCCGGTGAGGCGAAGGATGCCGCAACAATCCTGCCCAAGGCCATCAACTCGATGGTCATCCGTATTTTCTTCTTCTACGTTGGCTCCGTCGTTCTCTTCGCACTGGCGCTGCCCTACAACGCCTACTCGTCGAATGAGTCACCCTTCACGACGTTCTTCTCCGGCATCGGCGTTCCCCACGCGGGTGACATCATGCAGGTGGTTGTCCTGACCGCGGCGCTCTCCTCGCTGAACGCCGGCCTCTACGCGACCGGTCGCACGCTGCGTTCGATGGCGCTCGTGGGCGAGGGGCCGCGCTACGCGGCTCGCCTCAACAAGAACCACGTGCCCTACGGCGGCATCATCATCACCGCGTCGCTCGGTCTGCTGGGCGTCCTGCTCAACGCCTTCGTGCCGCAGGACGCTTTCAACATCGTCATGGACCTGGCGGGCATCGGCATCGCTGGTACCTGGGCGATGATCCTCATCTCGCACCTGGCGTTCCTGCGCAAGGTCAAGCGCGGCGAAGCGCAGCGTCCCGAGTTCCGCATGCCGGGCGCCCCCTACACGAACTACCTGGCGCTGCTCTTCTTCGCGGTGGTCGTTGGCTCCAACGTGACCTCCGAGTCGGGCCGCTGGACCCTCGCGCTCTTCGCCGTGGTCGTCGTCCTCATGGTCGCCGGCTGGTACTACGTGCGCGGGCGCGTCGGCAACCTGACCGACGAGGCCGCCGCCTCGCTCCAGGGCGACGAGACCCTGGTGTCGAGCGACTGATCGAAAGGACTCACCGTGCGTCTTCACGTCACGTATGCGGGTGGAACCATCGGCATGGTCGATTCCCCGGAGGGTCTGCGTCCCGGCGCGGACCTGCAGGGGTGGTTCGGCTCCCAGCTGGAGGGCATCGAGCTGGCCTCGAACATCACGATGTCGACGCTGGACCCACTCATCGACTCCTCGGAGGCCACTCCCGAGGACTGGCAGGCCATCATCGACGACATCAATGCGCACGCCGATGAGGCCGATGCCTTCCTGGTCCTGCACGGCACGGACACGATGGCCTACTCGGCCGCGGCCCTGTCCTACGCGCTGGCGAGCATGGGCAAGCCGGTCGTCTTGACCGGCTCCCAGTACCCGCTCGGCGTGGTCGGCTCGGATGCGTCGGCGAACGTCACGGGTGCGCTGCGCGCCGCGATTTCACGCCACGCACGCGGGGTCATGCTGTTCTTCGGACACAAGCTCCTGGCCGGCAACCGGGCCACCAAGACCTCGTCGTGGGCCTTCCGCGGCTTCGAGTCGCCCTCCGTGTCCCCCATGGCGCGCACGGGTGCCCCGTGGCGCTGGTACGGCGCTCCCCATCCGGGCACCGGCTGGACCGATCCCAGCCCGTACACGCGCCAGGATGTCGCCGTCATCGACGTGGTTCCCGGCATGAGCGCCGCACGCCTGCGCGCGATGACGACGCCCCACCCGGACGCTTTCATCCTGCGCACCTTCGGCGTGGGTAACATCCCCGCGTCCGAGCCGGGCCTGGTGGATGTCCTGGCCGAGCTCGCCAACGCCGATGTGCCGATCATCGTCGCCTCCCAGTGCTACCAGTCCGAGGTCATGCTCGGCCACTACGAGGCCGGCAACGCCCTGGCGCAGCTGGGTGCGATCGGCGCGCACGACATGACGCTCGAGGCCCTCTACGCCAAGACCGTGTTCCTGCTCTCGCAGGGCAAGCGCGGCGCGGACTTCAAGCGCTGGATGGACCTGTCCATCGCGGGAGAGCTCACCCTCCAGGACTGATCCTCTCCCACACGACCTGCCCCGGCCTCGTCCCCGCGCCTGCCGCGCGACCTGGGAACGAGGCCGGGGTTTGTCATGCCCCCGGGCACTCCACCGGGGCGCTCACAGCCGTAGAATGGGCCCATGAGCGAAGAAGAATCCCAGTCAATGGCCGACCGAGGCGAAAGCCGCTCCCGTCAGCCCCAGTCCTCTGCGTTCCGCAAGTTCATCGGCTCCGGATGGGCCCCGCGCCCCACTGACCTGCCCACGCGTGAACGCGTCGCCGATTTCCTCACCGACCGCACTCTCAAGGCCGGTGCCCCCTTCCCCGGCGAGCGCCTCGTCATCCCCGCGGGTCCCTACAAGGTCCGCTCGAACGACTGCGACTACCGCTTCCGCGCGCACTCCGCGTTCGCGCACCTGTCGGGCCTGGGCGGCGAAAAGGAGCCGGATACGGTCCTGGTGCTCGAACCGAATGAGGACGGCACCCACACCGCGCTGCTGTTCTTCAAGCCGCGCGCCTCGCGTTCCTCCAAGGAGTTCTACGCCAACCCGCGCTACGGCGAATTCTGGGTGGGTGCGCGCCCGTCGCTCGAAGAGGTCTCGGCCGCGACCGGCCTGGAAACCCGCCACATTGACACGCTGCGCGACGCGCTGTCCAAGGATGCCGGCCAGGTGAGCCTACGCATCGTGCGCGGCGTGGACGCCCAGATCGAAGACATGGTCAACGAGATTCGCATCCAGGCGTCCCTGCCGTTTGGCGACGACGCGCGCGAAGAAGACGAGGCTCTCGAGGAACGCCTCTCCGAAATCCGCCTCAAGAAAGACGCCTACGAGATCGGGGAAATGATCCGCGCGGTCGAGGTCACCAAAGCCGGCTTCGAGGACATCATCCGCGTCCTGCCGCGCGCCATCGGTCACCGCCGTGGCGAGCGCGTCATCGAGGGGGCCTTCGCGGCGAACGCCCGCGAGGAAGGAAACGGCCTGGGATACGACACCATCGCGGCCTCCGGCAACCACGCGAACACCCTGCACTGGATCGACAACGACGGCGAGGTGCGCGAAGGCGACCTGGTGCTCGTCGACGCCGGCGTCGAGGTCGACTCCCTCTACACGGCCGACATCACGCGCACACTGCCCGTCAACGGGCGCTTCACCGAGGTCCAGGCCCGCGTCTACCAGGCCGTGCTCGACGCCTGCGAGGCTGCCCTGGCCCGCGCCAACCAGCCCGGCTGCCGCTTCAAGGACGTGCACGACGCCGCTATGGAGGTCATCGCTGCCCGCCTGTACGAGTGGGGCATCCTGCCCGTCACCCCGGAAGAGTCCCTGGCCTCCACCGGCCAGCAGCACCGCCGCTGGATGCCGCACGGCACCAGCCACCACCTGGGCCTGGACGTGCACGACTGCGCGAAGGCGCGCGCAGAACTCTACCAAGGCGCGCTGCTCGAGCCGGGCATGATCTTCACGATCGAGCCGGGCCTGTACTTCCGCGCCGACGACCTGCTGATCCCCGAGGAATACCGCGGAATCGGCGTGCGCATCGAGGACGACGTCGTGGTGAACGCCGACGGCACCGTCACGCGCATCTCCGAAGACATCCCGCGCACCATCGCAGACGTCGAGGAGTGGATCGCGCGTATCCAGGGACGCTAAGCGCGCCCCGCGCGGATTTTTTCGCTGGAAGCGCGCCGCTTAGGAACGCTGATCCGACGCCTCGGCCTGGTCTCCCTCAGGGGACGAGGCCGGGGCGTCGTCGCATCCTTCAGACGCGGGCTGAGCGGGTGCGGGCTGTGCGGGCGCGGGCTGTGCGGGCGCGGGCTGAGCGGGTGCCGCAGTCTGCGCCGCTTCGCTCTCCGACGCGGAGGACACCGGGGAGACGGCCTGCGTGACCTGCGAGGGTGCCACGGCCTCGTTCGTGCTCGACGCAGCCGAGGCCTCGGGTGCCGCGCTCGGGATATCCCCCTCCTTGGTCGCAGCGCCAAAACGCGGACGTCCGTCGGGGAAGAAGCCGACAGAGTCTTTCTTCGGGCGCTCTGTCACCTCGCGCGCACGCTTAGGGCGCGCCATATTGCCTGGCGTGCGCTGCAGGAGCGTGAACGCGCGGTCGATGTCCGAGGCCGCCAAGATCGCGTAGCGCTCGGCAACGACCTGCTGAGAGGACAGGAGGTCACGGTTGCGGCCTCGCAGAATAAACGCCAGTGCAGACAGGGCCATGCCGATAAGCGCACCGATGACGATGCCGCCCACCACCCAGGTGCCCGTGCCGCCAGCGTTCTGCCCCGCGGACATGAACATGCCCGCAAGCGCACCCCACAATCCGCCGCTGGACGCACCCGACATGGACGCCCGAGCAATCGTCAGGCGACCCGTCACGCGCTCCACCATGTGCAGATCCGTGCCGACGATCGTGATCGACGAAACGTCGAAACCGTAATCGGACAGGAAATCAACACCCGCTCGAGCCTGCGCGTAGGTCTGGTAGGACGCAACCTCCGTACCCGTCGGCATCTTCGGTTCCATCACAATGGCCATTTCTCTCTCCAATCACCACAGCAACGGTGGCGTGGGACGCATTGTCCACCCGGCACCGGTTCTCCATTACGACGCATTGAACATCATCAGCCTAAAATGATTAAGTGAGCATTGCATCTATTGAGGTTGGCACCAAGGGCCGACGCGTCTACATCGGAAAGCTTGCCGGCACCGGCGTTTTCGACCCTTTGGGCGACCAAGTCGGCAAGATTCACGATGTCGTTGTCATCTTTCGGCTGAAATCTGAAGCCAATGTCATCGGCTTCGTCGTCGAGGTCGGCCCACGCAAACGCGTGTTCCTGCCGCTGACCCGCGTGACGTCCATCGAAGCCGGATCGGTCATCACGACGGGCCTGCTCAACATCCGATCCTTCACACAGCGCCCCATCGAGACCCTGGTGCTATCCGAACTCTTCGACCGCGTCGTCACCATGAACGACGGCTCCGGCCAAGTGCGCATCCTCGACGTTGCCATGCGTCAGCGTCGCCCCAAGGACTGGGTGATCTCCACGCTGCACGTCCAGCGCGTGCGCACCTCGTCCCTCGGCTTCACGCGCAGCGGTGAGACCCTGACGGTCGACGTGACCGAGGTGTCAGGCCTGCTCAAGACCAACTCGAATCAATCAGCCACCGCCCTGCTGCAGTACACCGAGGACATGCGCGCCGCTGACCTCGCGGACTTCATCCACAGCCTCCCCCAGGACCGCAAGATCGCAGTTGCGCAGCAGCTGACCGACGCACGCCTTGCCGACGTACTCGAAGAACTCGGTGACGACGACCGCGTAGCGATCGTCTCTGCTCTCCAGGCCGCACGAGCCGCCGACGTTCTCGACGTCATGCAGCCCGACGACGCCGCCGACCTCGTCGCCGAACTACCCACCGCCAAAGCGCAGTCCCTGCTGGCCCTCATGGAACCCGAAGAGGCCGAGGACGTGCGCCGACTCATGACCTACGAGGAGTCCACTGCGGGTTCGCTCATGACCACCGAACCGGTCATTTTCGGCCCCACCGCCACCGTCGCGCAGATGCTCGCCGCAGTGCGCCGCGAGGACATCCCCGCCTCCATCGCAACCGTCGCCTTCATCGCGCGCCCACCCCAGGAGACCCCAACCGGCCAATACCTGGGCATGGTCCACATCCAACGCGCGCTGCGCGAACCACCGCAGACCCTGCTCGGCACGATTCTCGACCGCGACATCGAGGCTGTGGACCCCAACGCGCACATCGCGAAGGTGACCCGACTGCTGGCCACCTACAACCTGACGGTTCTTCCCGTCGTTGACGAGGACGGGCACCTACACGGCGCCGTCTCGGTCGACGACGTGCTCGACGAACTGCTGCCCGAAGACTGGCGCGATTTCGATGACGACGTCACCGACCGCATGATGGCAAGGAGCATCGATGGCTGATCGTCTCGACAACCCGCTCGAAAAGCGCCGCGGGTTCTTCCGTCGCCCGGGCTCCGGCGGAGGCGACGGCTTCGGTCGTTTCGCCGAGGCCACCGCACGCTTCATGGGGTCCCCCCGCTTCGTCCTCTACATGACGATCTTCGTCGTCGCCTGGATTACCGCAAACCTCGTGCTCGCTGGTATCAGCGTAGAATCCGCGTGGGACCCCTACCCCTTCATTCTGCTGAACCTCGCGTTCTCAACCCAGGCCTCGTACTCGGCCCCGCTCATTATGCTCGCGCAGAACCGCCAAGACGCGCGCGACCGCGTCGTCGCCGAACAGGACCGCCTGCGCGCCGAACGCAACCTCGCCGACACCGAGTACCTGGCCCGTGAGATCGCCGGCCTGCGCCTGGCCCTCCAGGACGTCGCCACGCGCGACTTCGTGCGCTCCGAACTGCGCGACATGCTCGAGGATCTGCGAGCCGAGATCGCCGCGGACGCCGCCAAGGCCTCGGACACCGACACGGACGGTCACCAGGACACGGAAGGACATTCTCAGGCCGACTAACCTCCCCCCTAGAAGATGGGTGCACCGGCCAGTAGAGTGGAGTCCATGCCAGTCACGCTTGAATCCGTCATGGACGCTCTCGGCCAGGTTATCGACCCCGAGATCCGTCGTCCCATCACCGACCTCAACATGGTGACCCCCGACCTGGTCACCATCGATGGCTCGTCCGTCGCGATCAAGGTCCTGCTCACCACCGCCGGGTGCCCGCTGCGCACCCAGATCACGAAGGACGTCTCCGAGCGCGTGGGTGCCCTCGACGGCGTCGAGAACGTCACCGTCGAAATGGGCGTCATGGACGAGGACCAGAAGAAGGCGCTGCGCGAAAAACTCAACGGCGGTCGCCCCGAGCGCGAAATCCCGTTCTCGCGTCCCGACTCACTGACCCGCGTCATCGCCGTCACCTCCGGTAAGGGAGGCGTCGGCAAGTCTTCCATGACCGCGAATCTGGCCGCCGCGCTCGCCGCGCAGGGCCTCAAGGTTGGTGTCATGGACGCCGACATCTACGGCTTCTCCATTCCCCGCATGCTCGGCGTCGACCATGACCCGCAGGTCATCGACGGCATGATGATCCCGCCCGTGGGCGTCGGCGGCATCAAGGTCATCTCCATCGGCATGTTCGTGCCCGACGGCCAGGCCGTCGTGTGGCGCGGCCCCATGCTGCACCGCGCCCTTCAGCAGTTCCTCGCCGACGTCTTCTGGGGCGACCTGGATGTCCTTCTCATCGATATGCCTCCCGGCACGGGTGACGTCGCGATCTCCATCGCCCAGCTGCTGCCCAACTCCGAAATCCTCGTTGTGACGACACCGCAGGTCGCCGCCGCCGAGGTCGCTGAGCGCGCCGGTTCCATCGCCGCCCAGACGAACCAGAAGGTCATCGGCGTCGTCGAAAACATGTCCTTCCTGCCCCAGCCCGACGGCTCGCGCCTGGAAATCTTCGGCGCGGGCGGCGGCGAATCCGTATCCGCGCGCCTGACCGCCCAGCTCGGCTACTCGGTGCCGCTCCTGGCCCAGGTGCCCCTCGACATCGCGCTGCGCGAGGGCGGCGACCGCGGCGAACCCGTCGCCGTCGCCTCCGGGCCGGCCGCCGAGGTCCTCACCGCCCTCGGCATGACCCTCGCGTCGGTCAACCGAGGCCTCGCCGGGCGCCCCCTCGGGGTCTCCCCCATCCGGCACTGACAAGCCCCGTCAGCGCGCACCACGGCCTCGTCCTCATCGACGAGGCCGTGGTTGCGTCGCGCAGAGTCCCTCCTTTTCGAGGGCCTTCAGCACGCACGCGTTTTGGTGTCGTCTCCTTTTTAGCGGGAGACCGGAGCGCCAACGCGCCCGCGTCACGCCTCGCCTGTACCCTGATGGCTGGAGAGGGGCGCACACGTGTGGACGCACCTACCCGAGGCGACCGAGGAAACGTGAGGATAGCGATGGCGGATAAGGCCCAGACTTGGGTGTATACCGAAGACTACGTGGCAGAGAGCAATGCTCTGGCTGCCGCGCGCGCTGTTGCATCCGAACTTGGAGCCGCCCCCGTTTCCTCCGGTACCGGAGCCGCCCTGCGGATGCTCGCCGCCGTCGCAGGCGCGCGCGCAGTCCTCGAAGTGGGCACGGGTGCCGGTGTGTCAGGCCTGTGGCTCCTGGACGGCATGGCCCGCGACGGCGTCCTCACAACCATCGACGTCGAGTCCGAGCTACTGGGCTACGCACGCCGCAACTTCGCAGCCGCCGGCCTGTCCTCCCACCGCACGCGCCTCATCGCCGGGCGCGCCCTCGACGTGCTGCCCCGTATGGCGGCGCGCGGCTACGACATGGTTGTCCTCGACGGCGACCTGGATGAGACACCGCAGTACCTGGACCACGCCGTGCGTATTGTCCGTCCCGGCGGCACCATCGCCTTCGTGCACGCCCTGTGGCACGACCAGGTCGCCGACCCCGCACGCCGCGACGCACGCACCGTCGTCGCCCGCGAGGTCGTCAACTACCTGCGAGACTCCGATGAGTTCGTGCCCACCCTCCTGCCCGTCGGAGATGGCCTGGCGGTCGCAGTCAAGCGCTGACGGCGCTTCGCGTGCCATCTGGGCGCCCTCTGTTCCGCACGCAAACCCTCTGTTCCATACGTGGGCAACCCCGCCGACGCTCCGATCAGCGGGTTCACGTGCGGAAGAGAGGTCCCAGGCCCCGAATAGCAGGCCCCGCAGCGGCCGGACACCACAGGCACCGCGGCGGCCGCACACCGGACGCAACACGGGGAGACACATCGCAGGCACCAAACGGCGACACAAAAGCGGTGGGACAGGCCATGCCCGTCCCACCGCAGTTCTGCTTATTCAGATTGCCGCAGTCAGCACCGCGGCGAGTTCGCCGGCTTCCTGCGGACTCATCTCGATAACGAGGCGACCGCCCCCTTCGGTGGGAATACGAACGACAATGCCGCGACCTTCAGCGGTCGCTTCGAGGGGGCCATCCCCCGTGCGAGGTTTCATCGCTGCCATGTTGAGGGCTCCTTCTCAGAGTTCTGCCGCCGCCACCTGCGGCGGAGCACCTCATCAATCTTACCGGATAACTGATAATTTTCCTTGGCAGGTTACACAGCCTTACACATAGAAACTCAGCCATCAGATTAATTTTGTGTGGCAATTGAACGGTTTCTCCTCGTCAACCCCCCTCACACTCACGCATCAGCAACTAAGCACCCGTCGCCAGGCGCACCGCCTCCTCCGGATCATCAACAACGTGCAGCAGATCGACGTCACCCGGAGAAATCATGCCCGCGTCCACCATCGAGGAACGGATCCACTCGACCAAGCCCGACCAGTACTCGGTGCCCACAAGCACGAGGGGGAAGGAACGAATCTTGCCGGTCTGTACCAGGGTCGCCGACTCGAAGAGTTCGTCCATTGTGCCGAAACCGCCCGGCATGACGATAAAGCCCTGCGAGTACTTGACGAACATGGTCTTGCGTGCAAAGAAGTACCGGAAGTTCACACCGCGGTTGATCCACTGGTTCATGCCCTGCTCGTGCGGCAGCTCGATGCCCAGGCCCACGGAGATACCGCCTGCCTCCCACGCGCCACGGTTCGCGGCCTCCATCACGCCCGGGCCACCGCCCGTAATGACCGCGTAGCCGCGCTGAACCAGGAGTTCGCCGATCCGCTGAGCACACTGGTACCAGGGTTCGTCCGGGCGCGTACGCGCGGAACCGAACACGGAAATGGCGGGGCCGACCTTCGCCAGGGCCTCGAACCCTTCGACGAACTCGGACTGGATCCGCAGAACGCGCCAGGGGTCCGTGTGTTTCCAGTCCGCGCTGTGTTCGGTCTGAAGCAGCGAAGCATCGGCCGTCAGGCGCGGGATCTGGTCCCCGCGCAGAACGACGGATCCGCGGCGGTAGGTCTCTTCAGGGGTAGTCATGGTCTCTCCTGACGGTCAACGTGGGTGGGGCGCGGCGTGCCTGGCCCGCTACTGCGCGAGCAGGAAGGCACGCAGGGTCTCGTGCACCCTGACAATATCCGATACGGGCGCGTGTTCGTCGCGCGTGTGCGCGAGTAGCGGATCGCCCGGCCCAAAGTTCATCGCGGGCACTCCCACCTGCGTAAAGCGGGCAACGTCCGTCCACCCGACCTTCGCGCTGAGCGCGAGCTGAACCCCGGCCTCGTCCGCGACGCGACGGGCGACGGACAGGAAGCGCTCGGCGACGGGCGAGTCCGCCCCGGGCCGCGCACCCTCGCACAGGTCATCGACCTCGATGGTTGCGCCGGTTCCTTCGAAGAGACCGCGCACCCATTCCAAGGCGTCGTCGGCGCGTTTGGAGGGCGCGAAGCGGTAGTTGACGGTCATGGAGGCGGCCTCGGGGATGACGTTGTTCGCAATGCCGCCCTCGACGCGCACGACGGAGAGGGATTCGCGGAATTCGAGGCCGTCAACCACCTCGATGGGGTTACCGAAGGACACGATACGCTCGATGACGGGGGCCATCGCGTGAATCGCGTTAACGCCCATCCAGGCGCGCGCCGAGTGCGCGGCACGTCCCGGGAAGTGCGCGATGACGCGCAGAGTTCCGTTGCAGCCGCCTTCGACGTGCGCGGCAGTGGGTTCGCCCAGCAGAGCGAGGTCGCCGGCGAGCCACTGCGGGTACAGGCGCTGGATGCGGCCCAAGCCGTTGAGGTGCGAGGCGACCTCCTCGTGGTCGTAGAAAATCCACGTGACGTCTGCGGTGAGCGCCTCGCGTGCGCCGCCCCTGATCACAGCACCGGCCTCGCATGCGAGAGCTAGGGCGGCCGCACAGCCGCCGAGCATGTCGACTGAGCCACGCCCCCACACGACCTCGACGCCGTCGCGCACCTCGAGGCGTCCAGGAACGTTCTCAGCGATGGGAACCGTGTCCAGGTGCCCGGCAAGGACGACGCGCTGCGGCAGCCCGAGGTGGGTCCGCGCGCACACCGCATCCCCGTCGCGCAGGATCTCCAGGGTGTCCACCGAGCCGAAGCCCGCGCCACGCAGCGCCGCCTCGACCGCGTCCGCGAGGGGTCCTTCCTCTCCCGACACCGAGGGGATATCGATCATCTGGCGCGTCAGCGAGAGCGCATCGGTCGCGTCCGTGAGCTGCATGGGTCCTCCTTTGTGATTGCTTCCAGGATACCGGCGCACTCCCCCACCTGCGTCTGTGCGCACGCTGTGCGAGAGACGCAACCTCTTCGTCTCACTCCGTTTTTGCGAGTCCGCTTCATAGTGTTACCCTCAGCACATGACACGCTGTGCTGGCCCGTCGCTGTTTGCGGGTATCGCTTCTTTCTTGTCCGCCGCTACCCGTGGTCGATTCCGCCTGATCATCGGATACGAGGCTTCGCACACCGGGGATCTTGCCCGCGATGGTGCCGCAATCATCGAAGGATTGGGCGGTCATGCTCTGCTCATGCCGCGCGCACTACCGGCACCGCTGACGGCTTTCTCGGTGCGCATGGTCATGGCCGACGGCGCGCTCTACATCCGCAGCAGCGGCGAGGCACTGATCTATCTGGGTGGGCGCGCGGTCGACCGCTCGCGTGAGGGTGCGCTCGCCTCCGAGGCCGAACTCTCTCTCATCGACGAGGCCGCGGCCGCGGTCAGCGACGAGGCCGCCCTCCCCCGCGCCGAGGGGGGCTGGGAGTGTGTGGGCGAGGGCATGATCGGCGCCTACGTGGATCGCACGGTCTCACGCATCTCATCCCTATCCGACACCACGCACGTGCCCACACCCGTGTCCGTCGAGGACCCCACGGGCCTCCTGACCTCCCTGTTGGAACGCCTGGGCGTCCCCATTGACGAGGCCGGGGCGGGCCTGTCACTGCGCGTGTGCTGCGAGGGACGAACGCTTTGTTCTTCTCTGTCCGAGGAGCAGGTGCGTACCGCCCTGGGTGAGGCGCTGGCAACGAGTCCCGCGATCCCGGCGGGCCGGGGACTGTACTGCGTGGATCCGGCCTTCGTTATGGACGCCGACGCGATCAGTGCAGGCGCGGCCCTCGCGCTCCTCGCGCCGTGCTAAGCGGTAGGCCGAGTTACGTCCTCATGAGGTGAAGACATGGGGACGCAGATGTGCATGCTCACCCGTAGCCTGCGTATATGAGTGAGAACACCCCACCTCTGGTCGCCATTTCGCGCTTTGATCAGCCCTCCGCATTCGCCGCTCCCCTACAATCGTCCGGTAGACAAAGCGGCGGAAGGTGGGACATGCCCCTGACATCGATCGAGATCTGTGCGGGCGCGGGCGGGCAGGCGCTCGGACTCGAGCAGGCTGGCTTCGATCACGTGGCCGTCGTCGAAATCGACCACCACGCCTGTAACACGCTGCGCGAGAACCGTCCGGCATGGAACGTCATCGAGGGCGACGTTGTTCCCTGGATCAAGGAGCACGCTCACGACTTCGCTGGCGTTGACCTGGTGGCTGGCGGTGTGCCCTGCCCGCCTTTTTCCTACGCGGGCAAGCAGCTAGGCCCCGATGACGAGCGCGATCTCTTCCCCGCCATGATTGAGCTTGTACGCATCGTGCGGCCGCGCGCCATCATGATCGAGAATGTACGCGGGCTTCTGGACCCAAAGTTCGAGAAGTACCGTGCTGGAGTCGAGGAGCACCTGCGAGAGATCGGTTATTCCCTCCAATGGAAGCTCCTTCAAGCCTCTGATTTCGGTGTCCCGCAGCTGCGTCCACGCGTCATTGCCGTTGGATTCCGTGAGGATATTGAGGCTTCCTTCGAGTACCCCGAGCCCCTGTCCGAAGCGCCACCCACGGTCGGAGAGGCGCTCAGCGACCTGATGGCGGCGCGCGGTTGGACGGGTGCGGCACAGTGGGCGAAACGCGCCAATCGCATCGCACCGACGCTCGTGGGTGGCTCCAAGAAGCACGGCGGTCCCGACCTGGGACCCACCCGAGCCAGGCGCGCTTGGGCTGAGCTGGGCGTCAATGGCTCCACGATTGCGCCCGAGGCCCCTGATCCTGACTTTCAGGGGGACCCACGCCTGACGGTCCGCATGGCCGCCCGCATCCAAGGATTCCCCGACGATTGGGCGATCACGGGTGCGAAGACTAACGCGTACCGTCAGGTTGGCAACGCGTTCCCACCGCCAGTTGCCCGCGCGGTTGGCATCGCAATCGCCTCTGCTCTCAGGGCAGACAGTCGTGGGCAGGAGGCTGTCGCATGAGCATCAATCTCCTCGACGAGCGTCGGTTTTTCCACCGTCAGCTCACGCAGACGCGCACTCTGTCGATTAACGCGGAGGGGGTGGCAAGCAACGCCGACAAGTCTCAGCGTTTGTCCTGCGAGGTCGCACTGTCCATCGCCCGTCGCCTCGGTGCTGCGGAAGGCGTACGCAAGCTGGACGGACAAAGTGCCGGCAAGAACTTTGAGGCGGCAGTCGCTGCCTTCGTCAGTGCAACCTTCCCCGCATTGTCCGTGCTGCGTCCAGGCCAGTGGGAGGTCCTCAACGTTGGGAGCACGCGTCAGGGGCAATTCCTTGCCCAGTTTGAACCCTATCGCCACTTGAGCGAACTGACTGAGGCGATTGCACGGAATCCGACGCTGGCGACCGTCCTCGGTAACTCCTACGATATCTCTCCTGACGTCTTGGTTTTGCGTCACCCCGTTCAGCCACAGGTATTGGCGGAGTCCGGGATCGTCATTGACGGGGCCGCTGAATATTCTCCTCTAATCTCTCGTTACTCCCACGCCCCCATCGTGCACGCGGTCATCTCATGCAAGTGGACGCTGCGTTCGGATCGCGCTCAAAACGCTCGCTCTGAGGCGTTGAACCTGATCCGGAATCGCAAAGGTCGCACCCCGCACATCATGGTTGTCACGGGTGAACCCGCACCGTCGAGGCTCGCCTCCCTCGCACTGGGAACAGGCGACATCGACACCATGTATCATGTCGCGCTTCCCGAATTGGTCGAGGCCACCCACGCCTCAAGCAACGCCGAGGCCATTAAGACGCTGGACAACCTCATCGACGGTCAGCGTCTGCGTGACATCGCCGATTTACCCCTCGACTTGGCGATCTAACGACGCACCCCTGGCGCGAACAATGGTGCCCCGGGCGCTCTCGCGCCCGGGGCACCACTCACAGCACGTTTCACCTCACACGTCGAAAGGCGTGGAAATCACCATGCCGCCCGTCTCGATCTGGCCGGCCATGTCGGACAGGCCCAGCTTCAGGTCAGAAGACAGCATCGGCGTGTAGGCACCAAATCCGGTGAGGATCACGCCGCCGGACACTAGCGACACGGGGACAGTCGACGCAGGCGCGCCTGCCGTGGCATCGGAAATGAGCGTGTCCATTGCAGCGGAGTAGTCGAGAACAATACCGGTCAGCACGGGCGCACCAATAGACGAGCGCACCGCGTCGGTGATCTGGATGTAGCTGAACGAGTCGGAGAAAGACTGCGTGTCGACCTGCTCGACCACCTGCGGACCGGCCTGGCCCGACATGGGCGACTCGGCGGAGACGGCCTCGTCGCGAGTCAGACCCTTAAGGTCAGCCTTCGTCAAGCCCGACCAAATGAGACGCACCATCGGGTTGCCAGCCGCAGCGACAGCGCGCGCGGCACCCGCGTTGTTCTCTCCAGCGAGGGGCAAGATGATGTCGGCACCCTGCGCAATGAAGTTGGCGGCAGTAGCCTCAACGTTCTCGGCGCTGTCGACGAATGTCCCTTCCTTGGAGGCGTTGTTCCACCCCAGGATGGTGATAGACGTGCCCTTCGCAAGATTGTAGGCGTCGACGCCTTCCGCGAAAGCATCCATCTGCGACGCGGTGACGTTGTCACGCGACCCGCCGATGACAGCAAGCGTACCCGTCGTGGTCATGCCGGCCGACGCGTAGCCAGCCAGGTAGGCGGCCTCGGAGGCCCTGACGTTGATGACGGAACCGTTCTTGAGGGAGGTGGGATTGTTCTTCGCATCCGTGAACGAGGCACCGACGAGCGCGAAACGGACCTTCGGGTTGGCGCGCGCGGCCTCGGAAAGAGACGAGGCCGTGGTGGAGTCGGTGCCGACGATCAGCGTGCAGCCGGAGGCCGCGAGCGAGGCCGGTGCTGCCTCACCCGATCCGGCCTGATAGGTGATCGACGCCTTGTTCGCGGCATCCGCGAGGGCACGCGCGACGGGGTCCGTCGCGGGGTCCATGTGGGCACTCGAGGTAGCGGCGCAGACCTTCGCGGACGCGGCCGGGGTAGCGCCGGGCGTCGGCGAGCATGCACTCATAGCCAGAGCGGCCACCGTGGCCGTAGTAGCGAAGGCGGCGAAGGTCCGCTTGTTCACGTCTCATCCCTTTCGTCGGGGCGTTTTTCTGCCCAACACGGTACCAGCCGAGCCGCGCGCAACGCCGCCCGGGGCGGTGCACTTCACCCGATAGCATACACTCGAAGGGGGCGCGGAATCACCGTGAGTCACGGAGCCACTCGCTCCGCCTAGTGGAGGGCTGTCAGAGTAAGTCGGAGCGACCGGCCTCGGCAAGCGTATCGACGACGGACTTGACGGCCTGCGCACATTCTAGGCGCGTCACGAGGATCGCGTCAGAGGTCAGGGCCACTGCGACGTCGGGCACCCCAACGAGGGCGACGAGTGGGCCATCCTCACCCACGGATCCGTAGACGGCGGCACCCTCAGAGTCGATGCGGATGGCCTCACCGAGGTTCCCCGCAGCGGCAGCGATACCGGTCAGCGCCTCAAAGTCGCCCAGGTCCGTCCAGCCGAGGGCGGCGTCAGCGGGAACGACGGCCACTCCCCCGTCGGCAGCAACGGGTTCAGCGATGGCGTGATCGATGGCGATCTTGGTTAGGTGCGGCCAGTTCTCCTCCAGCGTCGCCTCGAACTGCGGTGTTCCCCACGAGCGCGCAATAGTCTCTAGGCGCGCGTGCAGGTCGGGCATGAGTCGGGCCAGGTGGGAGGCCAGGACACCCGCAGACATGATGAACATGCCCGCGTTCCACAGGTAGCCCTGGGACACGTAGCGGGCAGCAGTGTCCGCATCGGGCTTTTCGACGAACTCGGCGACCCGGCGGGCACGCCCGGCAGCGCCAGCCGCCCCGGCCTCGTCCTCACCGAACAGAGCAGGTCCGGGCGCGATGTAGCCGTAAGCGGTCGAGGCCTCGGTGGGCGTCAGCCCAATCGTCACGACGTATCCGTCGCGCGCGGCACCAATCGCGGTTGCAACGGCGGCGCGCAGCAGCTCGGGGCGCGCAATCAGGTGGTCGGCGGCGAACGAGCCGACGATGGCATCGTCCCCAAAGCGCTCACGCACGACGTAGGCGGCCAATCCGATCGCGGCCATGGAATCGCGCCCCGATGGTTCGATGAGGAGCGTCCGCTCCTGCGAGGAAGCGAACTCGGGAAGCTGGGCGAGTACGCCATCGCGGTGCGCTTGACCGGTCACGATGGTCACGGACGAGGCCGCAGAAGCCAGGCGGTCCACCGTACCCTGCAGGAGGGTGCGGCCCGTGCCCGCTAGGTCGAGGAGGAACTTGGGACGGCGACGCCGCGACAGCGGCCACAGGCGGGTGCCGGCACCGCCGGCGGGGATGATCACGTGGAGGTCACTCATGCCCCCAGTATCGCAGATACGACGAGGGAGCGAGGCCAAAGCCTCGCCCCCTCACCGGAAAACGTCTGCTACGCGGGCCTCACTCGGCGTCGCCCGCAGCAGCGGCCTCTTCGGAGGCTTCCTCAGCCTCTTCAGCGGCGGCTTCCTGGACGGACACGATGACCGTCTCAGCGTCAAGCTCCACCTCAACGCCGGCGGGCAGCTTGAGGTCGGAGACGTGCACGGCGGAACCGGCCTCAATGCCCTCGATGGAGACCTCGACGTGCTCGGGGATGGAGGTGGCGGGAGCCTTCACCAGGATGGCGAACTCCTCCAGGGAGTGGACGGTGCCGGGGACGGGCTCGCCGATCACGACGACGGGAACCTCAACGTCGACCTTCTCGCCGGCCTTGACGGCCTGGAAGTCGGCGTGCAGAATGTCGCGGCGCACGGGGTGAACCTGAACGTCCTTGACGAGGGCCAGCTGGGACTTGCCGTCGATCTTCAGCTCAACGAGCGCGTTCTTGTTGCCGCGGACGATCAGGAACAGATCGTGACCGGGAACGTCGAGGTGACGGGGTTCTTCGCCGTGGCCGTAGAGGACCGTGGGGACCTTGCCGGCGCGGCGGGCGCGGCGGGAGGCACCCTTACCGAACTCGGAACGCTCTTCGGCAAGCAGGACGGGGTTGTCGCTCATGTGTTTTCCTTCGTATCTCAGGTCCGGCGTCGGTGTCGGCAGAGTGAAGGAAGCGCGGCGCGCATCAATTCAGGCCCTGTCGATAACGGCGGATACGGATCCGCCCTCGCCGGAGCAACCCAAACAGGGTACCTCACGACGAGGGCGGATGTGAAGTGGGAAGCCGTCAGTTAAACAGCGATGTGACCGAACCGTCTTCGAAGACCTCGTGAATCGCGCGAGCCAGGAGCGGCGCGATAGACAGGACGGTGAGCTGCTCGAAGCGCTTCTCAGCAGGGATCGGCAGGGTGTCGGTGACGACAACCTCGGCGGCTCCGGACTCGGAGAGACGCTTGGTAGCCGGGTCGGAGAGGATACCGTGGGTGGCCACAACGATCACCTTCTTGGCACCGGCGTTGGTGAGGACGTTGATTGCCTCGGTGATCGTACCGGCGGTGTCGATCATGTCATCGACCAGGACGCATTCCTTGCCAGCGACATCGCCGACGACGCGGTTCGCGACGGCAACGTTCGGGCGAGTCGTGTCGCGGGTCTTGTGAACGAAGGCCAGGGGTGCGCCGCCCAGCTTCTTCGACCACTTTTCGGCAACGCGGATGCGGCCTGCATCCGGGGAGACAATGGCCGTGTTGGACAGGTCGACGCGGCCGCGCACGTAGTCCACGAGGACCGGCATGGCGAAGAGATGATCGACTGGCCCATCGAAGAAGCCCTGCTCCTGCGAGGCGTGCAGGTCCACGCTCATGATGCGGTCGGCACCGGCGGTGCGGTACAGGTCGGCCATCAGGCGGGCGGAGATAGGCTCGCGGCCCTGGTGCTTCTTGTCCTGACGGGAGTAGGGGTAGAAGGGAGCGACCACGGTGATGCGCTTCGCGGAAGCGCGCTTCGCAGCATCAATCATGATGAGCTGCTCCATGAGCCACTTGTTGATGTCGCCCGCGATGGACTGCAGGACGAACACGTCGGCGCCGCGAACGGACTCGTTGAAGCGCACGTAAATCTCGCCGGAGGCGAAGTCGTAGGCCGTCACCGGCGAAACCCCACATCCGATTTCCTCGCCCACGGCATGAGCCAGGTCCATGTGAGCTCGTCCGGAAACGAGGACGAGGTTCTTTTCTCCAGTGGTCACCAGTCCGCTCATACGGTGGTCTCTCCTTGTGTTGGATCAGGCGCGAGGCGCCGCGATCAGTGTGCCGATGGTGCTGTAAGGCTTAACCATCGTATCGGCTGCGACGCAGCCCTGACCGATCCACGCGGCGGGAACCACAGCGCGATCCCCGATTTCCGCATCAATCAGCGTGGCGTTAGGACCGATTTCACAGTTATCACCAACGCGTGTGGTACCCCGCAGGCAGGTGCCGGGGTAGATCGTGGTGTCCGCGCCGACCCTCACATCGACATCGACCCAGGTGGAGGCCGGATCGACGATGGTCACGCCGGAGCGCATGAGCGCCTCGCAGAGACGCTTGTTGAGTTCCGCGCCCAGCTCAGCGAGTTGGACACGGTCGTTCGCACCGGCGCTCTGCCAGTGATCGGTGAGTTCCAGGGCACCGGCGGTGCGGCCCGCGGGAGCCGCTGCAGCCAGCACGTCAGTCAGGTACACCTCGCCCTGGTCGTTGTCAGTCCCCAGGGAGGACAGAGCATCGCGCAGGAACTGCGCATCGAACGCGTAGATACCCGCGTTGATCTCGTTGATCGCGGCCTGCTCGGGTGTCGCGTCGCGCTGCTCAACGATGGCGGTGACCGTGCCGGAGGCGTCGCGGATGATGCGCCCGTAGCCGGTGGGATCCTCGACGCGCGAAGTCAGGACAGTGACGGCGTGCCCCGCACCCTCATGGGTGGCGACCAGCTCGGCCAGGGTGTCCGTCGACAGGAGAGGAACATCGCCGTAGGTGACGACAATTGTGCCGGGCGCGGGGGCGACTGCGGCGTCGAGGGCCTCGAGGCCGCACTGGACGGCGCGACCGGTGCCGGGAATCTCATCCTGGTCGGCGATGATGGCGGCCGGACTCACGCGCGCGATTTCTGCGGCGACAACCTCGCGCTGGTGGCGCACGACGGCGACCAAATGCTCAGGGTCGAGGCCGTGAGCAGCGCGCAGAGCGTGTCCGATCATGGACAGGCCAGCGAGGGGATGCACAACCTTCGGGAGGGCTGATTTCATGCGCGTTCCCTGACCGGCGGCCAGGACGATGACGGCGGCGGGGCGAGACATATTCCTCCTCAAAGGGTTAACAGATCCGATACGGATCTAATCGCTCCGCCCCTAGGATTCGAACCTAGACTAAAGGCACCAAAAACCTCTGTGCTGCCGTTACACCAAGGCGGAATGCGTCCACAGTGATAATACCCGGACCTTATGGGCGCTTTCAAACGCGGCACTCCCCCGCGCCCGAACCACCCGCCCCGCCCATGCCTCGTCCCGTGTGATACTGGAGGCATGGCTGAGAAGAGGACACGCATGAGCGGCTTCGCGCGCCGCGAGCAGCTGGTGGCCGTGGGGCGCTCTCTGTTCGCCGAAAAGGGCTTCGGGGCAACCAGCGTCGAAGAGATCGCCGCACGCGCGAAAGTCTCCAAGCCCGTCATTTACGAGCACTTCGGCGGCAAGGAAGGCCTGTACGCCGTCATCGTGGACCGCGAGGTACAGGCCCTCATTTTCTCCCTCCAGTCCTCCCTGGAGTCGTCCGAGCGCCCGCGCCTCATCCTGGAGAACGCGACCCTGGGTTTGCTCGACTATATCGAGCGCAACACGGACGGCTTCCGCGTGCTGGTGCGCGACGCCCCCTCGGATCGAACGGCGGGGTCGTTTTCCTCAATCATGGGCGACGTCGCAACGCGCGTCGAGCACATCATCGCCGCTCAATTCAAGCGTTCGAACTTCAATACCACCTGGTCGCCGCTGTACGCACAGATGCTCGTCGGCCTCATCGCGCAGGTCGGACAGTGGTGGCTCGATGACCGGCGCATGAAGAAGGACGAGGTTGCCGCACACGTCGTCAACCTCATCTGGAACGGCCAGCGTGGCCTAAGTCCCCACCCCACGCTTCGGGTGCGCTCGGGCGACGGACGCTAGGTGCTCCTCGATGAGACATACGACGAGGCCGTGGCGGGTAATCCCTGCCACGGCCTCGTTCGCCTGTGGTGCGCTCAGCGCGCCTCGTAGGAGAGGCAGTCCGCGGTGCCCGCGCCGACCGAGATGGAGGCGGCGGTGCACTCGAGAGCGTTGTTGTGGGCGCAGTCGGCCTTCTGGCAGGCGCCAACGAAGGATTCGGCCTTGGCAAGGCCGCCCTTGACGGTCAGCGGGATGAAGGTCGTGCAGGAAGTCGAGTAGCCGACGGTGATTGCGGCGGCTCCGCAGCTCTTCTCCTTGTTGTAGGAGCAGTCGAGGACGGAGCAGTCGAGGATGCGGGGCATATCTGCCATTGGAGTGTCCTTTACAACGTGGCCCCGTGGGGCCTCTTGATTGCCGGTCGCGACCGGGTTGGCCGCGCTGTTGACTCCAGTGATACGCCTTTTCGCAACATGTGCAAGACAAGCGGTTTTTCGTTGCAATTCCAATACTATATACCGCGCATGCGGGAACTAATTTCGCACTTTTACCATCACTAATTACGTAAATAAAACAGGCATTTCTTTTGCGTAATTCGGGTAGGTGAGCCTGTGCTGTTCATCTTTGCCACACCTATGATGGGAGCCGCTCAGGCCTCCACATCAACCACCTCGCACACCGGACAGAAGCCGCTACGGAGGATCCGCATTCACCCACGGCACCACGGCCTCGTCCATGGCGAGCATGACGCAACTCGCCCGCGCTACCGAGGCAGCGCGGGCGATTGCGACAACGAAAACGGAGTCAGGTCACTTCGCGGACCAGAAACGAATCACGACCGTCGTTCCATCGTCGGCTGGCTGCGAGCGCGCCAGATCACCGACGAACGTGTAGGAACCCGAAAAATCAGTCGAGGAGGCGGGTAGGTACTGGGGCACGTCACCGGTCGCGACGTTGTAAACCCGAGCATTCCCTTCCTGCGAATACTCCATGTCGCCGGTCAGTTCGACGCCATCAGCCTTCGAGATCCAGTAGCGGTGAGTCGTGCCGTCAGGGCCACCCTCCTCACCCTGGAACCAATAGAGGCTGAAATCATCCGTCTCCGGGATGCCACGAACAACCGAGCCGTTGACCTGCGCATAGTTCACGACTTGGCTCTTGGCGGTGTATCCGGCCTCGTCGTCACGCTTGTTATCGCGCAGCGTGATGCCGCGGGAAGACAGAGCACTCTCGCCGAGGCCAAAGTCGGCGCGTATCTCCTCGGCGTAGGGGCGCACGATAACGTTGTCGGTGACGGAGACGTTGCGAATGTCCCCCTTGACTTCCTGAAAGTCGATCGCGCCGCGCGTATTGCCGTAGAAATCGTTTGTCGTGCCCGAGCGCACCAGCTTGTTGTGAGCGATCGTGATGCCACCATCCGTGTTCAGGTCAAAGTTGTGGCCATCAAACACGGTGTTCAGGCGGATGCCAGCGCCGGAGAAATTGTTGACGAGCAGGTTGTCACGAATGGCGTGTGACTTGCCTCCGAAGATACCGATACCCGAGGCCCGCCAGCCTGGTCGGACGTGAAGCGCAGGTTCGTGTACCACATGCCCGCACCCTGGATCGTCAGATCGGAATGATCGAGGCTGATCTTTCGTCCCAGCTCCCAGGTTCCCGCAGGGATGTAGACCATCTTGGAGGAGGTGTTCGCCGCCTCATTCATCGCCCAGATAAGCGCATCAGAATCATCCACGCCATCGCCGGGCTGTGCACCCTGGTAGTCGGCGATGCTGACAGCGTCAGCCGGACGCTGAATTTCAGGTAGCGCCTCCTCAAGCTCAATGAAGTCGATGCCGTAGGCGTTCTGGTCGTCCCCCACCTTGACGATCTGAATATGGTCGCCCTTGTGGACCTGGCGGTTGAGCAGGGTGTGAGCCTCGTCGAAACGGAAGCGTGCGCTCGTGGAGGAGGGGGCTTGACCGGGTTCGTCGTACACGTGATCGCCGCCGACGTACTGCCAGGCTGTCTCGGAGGACAGGTCGAGGGTCGCAGTTCAGCAGTGGGTCGCGGCACCCGCCACACCCGTTTTACTCAGCCGCCTCAGCAGCTTCCAACCAGGCCTCCTCCAGCCCGTCAATCTCCCCCACGATGTCCTGATGCTGCGCGGACACCTTCGTCAATTCTGAGACGGCCGACGCGTCCGTGGCCACCTTGATCGACAGCTTCTCCAGCTTCGCCTCCAGGTTCGAGGCCTCGGCGCGCAGGCGATCCAACTTGCGTTCGATGCGGGCCAGCTCCTTCTTGGCCGCGCGCCGCGCCGCAGCGTCACTCACGCCGCCGCGAGCGCTTCCCTGCCCCGCATTCTCCCCGCCCGAGGAGGCGTCCGCGGGTTGCGCGGCGGAGCGGGAGGCGGAGCCGGCCTCGTCGGTGCGAGTGGACGAACCGAACGCCCCGAAGTCGCCGGAGGCGCGCATCTGCAGGTACTGCTCGACGCCACCGGGCAGCGCGCGGATCTGGCCGTCGCCGAGGAGGGCGACCTGGTGGTCGGTGACGCGCTCAAGGAGGTAGCGGTCGTGGGAGACAACGACGAGCGTGCCCGGGAAGGTGTCGAGCAGGTCCTCCATGGATGCCAGGGTGTCGGTATCCAGGTCGTTCGTGGGCTCGTCGAGGAGCAGCACGTTAGGCTGGCTCATGAGCAGGCGCATGAGCTGGAGGCGGCGGCGCTCGCCGCCCGAGATTTCGCTGATGCGCGTGTAGGCGCGGGTGCGCGTGAAGCCCATGCGTTCGGTCATCTGCGAGGCGCTGACCTCTTTGCCGTCCACGACGACGCTCTGGGCGACGTCGGCGACGGCCTCGACGACACGCATGTCGGCCAGCGCGTCGAGCTCGTGGGTGTCCTGGGAGAGGGTGGCGACCTGGACGGTCTTGCCGCGCTTGACGCGCCCCGAGGTGGGCTCGAGGTCGCCGCGCAGCAGATTGAGGATCGTCGTCTTGCCGGCGCCGTTGACGCCGACGATGCCGACGCGCTCGGCGGGGGCTAGGCGCCAGGTGACGCCCTGAAGGATGTCCAGGCGCGAGCCGTCGGGGCGCGTGAAGGACACGGAGACGTCCTCGAGGTCAATGACGTCCTTGCCCAGGCGCGCGGTCGCCATCTTGACCAGCTCAACGGTGTCGCGCGGGGGCGGCACGTCGGCGATAAGGGCCTCGGCGGCAGCGATGTGGAACTTCGGCTTCGATGTGCGGGCGGGGGCGCCGCGGCGCAGCCACGCGAGTTCCTTGGTCAGCAGGTTGGCGCGCTTAGCAGCAGCAACGTCGGCCTGGCGCACGCGCTCGGCCCGGGCCAGCGTGTAGGCGGCGTAGGAGCCGTCGTAGATTTCGACGTGCCCGGCGATCTGCGGACGGTCACCACCCGGGTCAACGCCGGGAACGACCTCCCAGATGTGCTCGCACACGGCGTCGAGGAACCAGCGGTCGTGGGTGACGGCAAGGAGCGCTCCGGACGCGCCGGGGCGAGCGAAGCGGGCGTTCAGGTGAGCGGCCAGCCAGGCAACGCCCTCGACGTCGAGGTGGTTGGTGGGTTCGTCCAGGCACACGATGTCGGCGGTGGCCGCGAGGACGCGGGCCAGGGCGACGCGGCGGCGCTGCCCGCCCGACAGGGTACCGACGAGCGCGACGGGGTCGATGTCGGCGAGGAGGCCGGCGTGAATGTCGCGCACGGCCGGGTCGGAGGCCCACTCGTACTCCTCCAAGCCGGGGTGAACGGCCTCGATGACCGTGTCCTCGGGGGTGAGCGTGTCCGTCTGGGTGAGGACGGCGACGCGCACGCCGTCGCGCCGGGTCACCACTCCCCCGTCGGGTTCCTGTGTGCCGGCAACGATGCGCAGGAGCGTGGACTTTCCCGCGCCGTTCGGGCCAAGGATGCCGACGCGGCTGCCGTCGTCGAGGCCGACCGTGACCCCTTCGAGGAGCTTGCGCGACCCCGCGAGGGCGCCGACGTTCTGTGTTCCGAGCAGGTGCGCCATCAGATGGCCTCCGTCGATTCGATGCGGGCACCGCAGGCGGGCCCGTGGGCGGGGATTGCGCGCGCGACCGTGGGCGCGTCGCTCAGGGTGGCCGCGAGGGTGTGGGCATGCTCAGCGTCACGCGCGAGGGCTGCGACGGTCGGGCCAGACCCGGACAGCGTGACGGCCAGGGCACCCGCATCCGTCGCCGCGGCGATGGTCTCGGTCAGCTCGGGCCGCAGGCGCAGGGCGGGGGCCTGCAGGTCATTGACGAGGCAGTGGCGAAGGCTCTCGGGTCCCGCGCACAGGGCGGCAACCTCCTCGGGGGAGGGTTCGACCAGAGCGGGCGCTTGCTCCGCATCGATTCGATCGAACTCGCGGAAAACTGACGGGGTGGACAGGCCCTCACGGGCGAGGAGCATGACCCAGTGATGCTGTGCCCCGGCCTCGTCCCCCTTACGTAGAACGCTCATGTGGTCGCCGCGCCCGGTTCCCAGAGCAATACCGCCCGCCAGGCACGCGGGAACGTCTGCACCCAGAGTGCGACCGATCGTCTCCAGCTGATCGGCACCCAGGCCCAGCTCCCACAGCTCGTTGCAAGCCACGAGCGCGGCTGCCGCGTCAGCGGATCCGCCGGCCATGCCGCCGGCGACGGGGACTCGCTTGTCGACGCGGATGCTCAGGCCCGCGGCTGTCGAGGCCCAGGGGCCTGCGGCGGCGAGGCGCTGGAGGACACGCGCGGCGCGCACGGCCAAGTGGGTCTGTGGATCCAGGTCGGCCATGGCACGGGTCGTCGCCTCGTCGACGCTGCCGTCGGGCAGGTACGCGATTGTCTCAACGCGCACTCCGGGTGCCTTGGAGGTGCGCACGGTGACAGTTTCGCGCAGGTTCAGGGCCTCGAAGACCGTGACGAGGGGGTGGTAGCCGTCGGGCGTGGGTGCGCCCACGCGCAGGGTCAAGTTGACTTTTCCGGGCGCGCTGGCGCGCACTTCACGCATGGCGTTCCTTCTTCCTGGATGTATCAGCGGGCTGCGGTCGACGCCGCGAGGGCACCACGGCCTCGGGCATTGATAACGGCACGCCCCAGCTCGACGAACTCATCAATCGAGAGGGTCTCTCCGCGGCGCGTCGGATCAATGCCGGCGGCGGACAGGAGGGCCTCGGAGGCCTCGGGGCCGCCCGCCCAGTTCTTCAGGGCCGCACGCAGGGTCTTGCGGCGCTGGCCGAAGGCCACATCGGTGACCTCGAAGGTAGCGCGGCGCAGCTCGTCATCGCCGCGCGGCGTCTCCAAGCGGGTCAGGCGCACGAGGGCGCTATCCACGCCGGGCACTGGCCAGAACACGGAGCGACCGATCGTCCCGGCACGCTCAACCGAGCCATACCAGGAAGCCTTGATGGAGGGCACGCCGTAGGTACGCGATCCAGGGCCGGCGGCCAGGCGGTCCGCGACCTCGGCCTGGACCATAACGACGACACCCTGGATGGAGGGGAAGGCCTCAAGCATGTTGAGCAGGACCGGCACGGCCACGTTGTATGGCAGGTTCGCGACGAGCTTCGTGGGCGCGGGCCAATCCACGCCAAAGTCATCAACCCCACTGATCTGCGTGGCGTCCATGGTGACGACGTGGAAGCGGTCGGCGGCCTCGCTCATGCGGGCGCGCACGGTCTCGGGCAGCGCGGCGGCCAGGGGCGGGTCGATTTCGACGGCCCGCACGCGCGCGCCGACTTCCAAGAGCGCCAGCGTCAGGGAACCGAGGCCGGGGCCGACCTCGACGACCTCGTCGCCTTCTTCGACGCCGCCAGCCGCGACGATCTTGCGCACCGTGCCCGCGTCGTGCACGAAGTTCTGGCCCAGCACCTTGGTGGGGCGAATACCGAGCGCCTCGGAGATTGCTTTCACTTCGAGGGGACCGAGCAGGCCCGTTTCGGAGGGGACAGCGCCCTCGGGTAGGGTCGGATCGAGGCGGCGGCGCGCATCGCGCTGGTTACGGGGGGATCGGCTCACGCTGGCAAGTCTAGTGCACGAGCCCCACGAGGCCGGGGCTAGGCACCGTGTGAGGCTCGGTCAGTCACGCGCCGGGTTCCTCTGCAAGCGTCACACGAACCTCGTACGCGCTAGCCCGTTCACCAAGGACGGCGTTAACCTGCCCTTTCACTACCTCCTTCAAGCGATTCTGCGCTTTATCAAGCAGGCCTTTTGCGACAGCCTCGTCTTTCGCAGCAGCTTCACGATCCGCCAGGAAACTGGTCACCTCACTGACCTCTATCTGATTGACGATAGAAAAGGACTGGTCGTAGGTCTCGATAGACGCTGGATCGATGGATGAGGAGAGGATCTCTACCGTGGGGACAGTGACTGTCACAACATGAGCTCCTTCGTCAGCCTGAACTTGAATCTGGCTCACGTCGGTCAGCCCAGCCTTCACCTCGCCCGAATAGGTGATGAGGTAATGAGCGCTGGTACCCGGTACTTCCATACCGAAGAACTTGGTTCCTTCCTCGGAGTATTTGCCCACCTGAGTAAAAACATACGACTCGGTTGCGAGTTCACCAATATCCGCAAAGGAGTTCTTCACGAGGGTCGTATCCACCGTGACGACAGGGGCAGTCTCCTGCTGCGACGCACCGAAACCAAGCATCGGCCCAATGTTCGCTCCACCAACAAAGCATACGGCGGCACCGATAATGACCACACCAGTTGCAAGAATGCCCTTCAACCTCATACTGACCTCACTAACAGAAAAAGAACAGATGGTAAGTGATCTAATTCGCCAATTCTAGGGTAATCATCGAGAGAAGACAAGCCCGCGCGTTAGTCAAGCAATGCCGCAGGCACTCCGCATTTGCGATCAGCACGCGGATAGGATGCGCACTCGCGGATAGGTTAGTAGCTCGCGGATAGGTTAATAAGCTATCCGGATGCGCACAACCTATCCGCATGTTTGCGCGCCGAGAGCCACCAACAGGGCAGCGCGGCACGCCGCCACCAAGCCAGCACACCCCACCACCACACCAACAGGCACCGCCACCACACCAACAGGCACACAAGGGTGGGTCCGGCAACTCTCGTTGCCGGACCCACCCTCACAGCAGCTTCAGGCTCAGTACCAGCCCACCGCGTTGGAGTGCGCCCACGCGGAGCAAGGGGTACCGTAGCGGCCCTTAATGTAGCCGATACCCCAGTTGATCTGGGTGATCGGGTTGGTCCGCCAGTCCGCGCCCGCCGAGGCCATCTTGGATCCTGGCAGTGCCTGCGGGATGCCGTAGGCACCCGAGTAGGCGTTCTCGGCGTAGGGGTTCCACTGCGACTCGCGGTTCCACAGGAGGATCAGGCACTGATACTCGCTATCACCCCACCCCTGAGCCGCGACGATAGGCCTGGCCAGGGAACGCGGATCCTCACCGGAGTAGTTCGTGGGGACGTCACCGACCTCGGCGGCGGCGTCGCCATTCTTCGATTCACCCTTAATCTCGGCGATTTCTTCCTTGCTGGAAATCGAGCCAAGCTTCGCGCGGTAGCGCACGGAGGTGGTGCCGTCGGCTTCCTCCTTCTCCTCCAGCGTGGCCTTCGGGTCGATGCCGGCAGCGACGAGGGCGGCCGGGGTGACTTCCTTCGTTCCCTCGCTACGCACCTGGGTCACGGGCTGGGAGGTGGAGTGCTCGGTGATCGGCACGGAGGTCAGGACTCGATCACCATCTTTCTCCTGCCACACCGTCCAGGTGGTCACGCCATTCTGGCCGGTCGTGGTCACCTGAGACTCGCCGACGAACATATCGTTGCTGGTCGTTGTGGTCTCGCTAAAGGGAATTTCGACTGTCTCGGTGGCCTCGCCGCGGGTCACGCGGCTGACGTTGATCGTCATCTCACCGGTGCTGCCGTTTTCGACGGTGACGCGGTCGAGGGCGTGCACGGAGACACCGGCAGACTCAAGGATCGCGCGCGTGTCCTGGCCGGGACGGACCGCGACTTCGCGGGTGGTGCCGTCGGCGCTCACGAAGATGTTACGGGGGCGGGAGACCAGCGGAGTGAGTTCGTCGCGCGACGCGGAGCGGTCGGCGGCAAGGGCCACCGTGGAACCCAGGGGCGCTGCGTCGGCAAGGATTCCGTCGGCCGAGGTGGCCGTGGTCCACAGGGTGCGGGTCTCGCCATCGACCGTCACGGTGTACGCGCGCGAGCTACGCACGACGATGGTGTCGCCCTCGTGCACAGTCTCGGCGAGGCCGGGCTGGACCAGGTCGCCGCTGCCGACGCTCACGTTCGCGACCTCAAGCGCGTCACCGACGGTGTTGCCCCACGCGGTAACCGGGCGGGTCACGCCGTTGACTTCGACCATGACAGTCGTATGCGAGGACGCGACGCCGTAGGCCGCCAGGCCGAGGACTCCCGCCGAGGCGAGAGTAGCGACGCTGAGAACAACACGCGGAGAGGGCGCGAAAGCGCGCACGTGTCCGCCGACGACATGCAGGGCGCTGGCAGCGGAGGCGCTCAGCGAGTTACTCAGGTGATGGCTCACAATACTCCCGGTTACTCAATATTGGTTCTGCTGGTCAGCTTAGCGCGAGGACCCCGACGAACGCTAGAACAGTAGCATTGCCGGGGCCCAAGTCACGTTAGACAAGGCCGAGCTTGTAGGCGCAGCCCCACTGGCCCCAACCGGCGCGCTGCTGGAGCATGCGCGCACGCATGGTCTGCTCCTCCGCCGAGGCGTCGGAAGGCAGGCCGGTACCGCCCACGGACTGCCATGTCGGCAGGGAGAACTGGTACATGCCATAGTAGCCGTTTCCCGTGTTGGTCGAGGGGTTTCCGCCGGATTCGCACTGGGCAATAGCGGCCCAGATGGCGGCGTCGTCCCCGGAGACGGCGGCCGAGCCGCCGGAAGAGGAGCCGGACGAGGACGAGTCCGATGACGAGGAATCAGACGACGAGGCGGGGGTCTCCTTGGGGTCCTCAGCCTTCTTCTTTTCCTTGGTTCCCTTGGAGACGATGTGGGTCGTCGGCTCGGTGCGGGTCGTGGTCAGGACGGCGGTGACGGTGACGTTGCCGTCGATGGTCTCCTGGTAGGATTCGGTCACCTCGGAGCCGGCGACGCCTTCCTGTACGACCTTCTCGGTGCCTTCTTCGGCCTCGGGATCTTCACGTTCTTCGGTCTCGAAGGGGATCTCGGTCGTCGTGGAGGACTTGCCGCGCACGACGCGGGCCACGCGCACGGTGGTCTCGCCGCCGCTGTTTTCGAGGGTCACGCGATCAATGGGACTGGCAGTGACGCCAGCCTTCTCCAGGATCGCGCTCGTGCCCTCGTCGGCGGAGGCGACGACGTCGGTAGTGGTCCCGTCGGCGACGACGTGGACGGTCTCACCGCCCTCGCCCAGCGGCATTTCGGCGCGGACGAAGGAGCGGTCGGCCGCCATTGACGAGGTCTGGGCGGGCAGGGCGGACAGGATGCCGGAGGCGGTCGAGGCCGTGGACCACGCGACGGTCTGGCTGCCATCAACGGTTACGTCGTAGGGCGTGGCGGTGCGAACGACGACGGTGTCGCCGTTGGAAACGGTTTGGTCGGCGGCAGGTGCGACGAGGTCGTGGGCCCCCACGCTGACGCCCGCGGTGTTCAGGGCATCCCCTGCGGTCGTGAAGAACCCGGACACGTCACGGCTTACGCCATCCACCTCGATGGTGACGTGACGGTAGGAGGTTCCAATTGTCGCGGCGGCAGCGCCGGCCACCAGAAGGGTCGTCGCGGTGGCGACGGAGATGACGGTTGTACGGGTAGGCTTAACGCTCACAGGGCTCCAGACCTTGTAGTTTCCGCCTCCGTGGCGCGCCCCGCGCCGCTTGCCACTCGGGGCGGCAGGCTGGCTCGCGTGGGCGTCCGAAAGCGGACTGACACCCTAACCGTAACCAATTTGTTACCGTTTTGCGACCTCTTTGATACACCTCACGCGCGAGGGCGCGCGGCCCGGAACCTGCCACGGCCTCGGCGCTGCGGGGCGTCAAAACTGACCTGACCGACTGAAAAACTCACCACCAGGAGCCGTAGACGGCCTCGGTGTTCGCACGCAGTTGGTCGCACGCAGCGGCTTCGCTGACCCCCCACAGCTCCGCGATGAATCGGACGGTGTGGGCCATGACGTAGGAGGCATTGGGGCAGCCGCGCCACGGGACGGGTGTCAAATAGGGAGCGTCGGTCTCGACGAGGACAAGTTCGCGCGGTAGGACCGCCAGGGCCGCGCGCAGGTCGGAGTTCGCCGGGTAGGTGATGGGGCCGGCGAAGGAGGCGTACCAGCCGTGCTCGGCGAGGCATTCGGCCATCGCCGCGTCCCCCGAATAGCAGTGGAAGACAATGCGTTGATCCGCGCTCGCGCACTCGCGCAGGATCTCCAGCGTGTCCTCGTGGGCGTCGCGGTCATGGATCTGCAGGGGTAGGCCGACTCGCTGCGCCATCTCGATGTGCGCGCGGAAGGACTCTTTCTGTGCCTCGCGGCCGCGCTCGGCCGTGCGGAAGTAGTCCAAGCCGCTCTCCCCTACCGCGACGACCATCGGGTCGCTCAGACGTTTCTCGACTTCGACCAGCGCTTCAACGAGGGGAACATGATGCTCGCGCACGATGGGGACCAGGCCGTCGGGTGAGGGATCGGCGCAGCCCGAGTGCAGGGCGGCATCGTTGGGGTGGATCGCGAGTGCGACACGCACGCCCTTGTGAACGCGTGCCAGTTCGATCATCGGGGCGAAGTCGGGCAGCTCGCAGGCGCTCGAAATGAACGCGGTAACGCCAACCTCGCGAGCCCGGCCCAGCTGCTCGTCCAGGCTCAGCGCCACGCCCTCACGCCGGGGAATCTCCCCGACGTGGGTAGGCAGGTGCGTGTGGTTATCCACCACGGGCGCGGCCAGGGGTGCGGGCGTGTCGGGCCAGGGACGAGGCTTACGCGGGCTCATGCGGGGCGGGTGTCCTTTCGTGGAAACGTGCAGGTGGTGTCAGTGGGTGCGCACGATGCCGCGGGAGATGGCCTCGGCCGCGTCCTCCCCCCGGAGCTGGCGCACGATCTCGAGGCCGAGGTCGATGGAGGTTCCGGCACCGCGGCTGGTCGTGATGAAGCCGTCGACGACGACGGGGTTGTCGTGGACGATGGCACCTCCAGCGGCGATGGCCTTAACGAAGGCCGGGTTGGCGGTCGCGTGGCGACCGTCGAGCACGCCCAGCTCAGCGAAGATCGAGGGGGCCGCGCAGATTGCGGCCATCGCTTCGCCCTCGTCGGCGCGGCGCAGCACCTCTGCCTGGATCGCGGGCGTGGCCTTCAGGTTTGTGGTGCCGGGAAGGCCACCGGGCAGGAACAAGACGGTGTAGGTAGACAGGTCCACGTCCTCGAGCATGAGGTCGGCGACAACGCGGATCCCATGGGAGCTGGTCACGTGGCGCGCGTCGGTCACAGAGATCAGGTCGGCGCGCACGCCAGCGCGGAACAGGATGTCGGCGACGGCCAGGGCTTCGACCGTTTCAAAGCCATCGGCCAGCATAATGGCGACGGTCGCGTCAGTAGCAAGGTTCTCGGGGGTGGGCATGGTTCCTCTTTCCTGGGGCAGTCACAGCGGGCTTACACCCAGGTTAGCGCAGCCGCGCCTACCCCGGGAATGAGCCACGGCCTCGACGCACGAGGGCCGAGGCCGACTCCACTCACTCGGAGCGCAGCGCCTCCACGGGGTCCTGGCGCGAGGCACGCGCCGCCGGGATGATACCGGCGATGACCGTCAGGCCGACGGAGACCGCGACCAGGGCGACGGCCGTAAGCGGCGAGAGCTGGGCAATGTTCTCCACGTTGAACGAAGAGTAGGCGATCGAGTTAGCGAGCGCACACAGCGCGTACGTGACGCCCACGCCGATGGTGCCCGCGAGGAAGCCTTCGATGACGGTTTCGGCGTTGAAGACGCGTGACACGTCACCCTTCGATGCGCCGATGGAGCGCAGGATGCCGATCTCCTTACGGCGCTCGAGGACCGAAATATAGGTGATGATCGAGATCATGATCGAGGAGACCACGAGCGAAATCGACACGAAGGCGATGAGCAGCCACGAGATGATGCCGACGATCTTCGTCACCGAACTCATGAGCGCACCCATGATGTCGGAGTAGGTGATGACCTTGTCGGTGGCACCCACCGCCTCATTGTCCTTGTTGTAGGTGTCGAGCGCAGCCTTCACCTTGTCCTTGTCCGCGAAAGACTTGGGGTAGATCGAAATGTTGGAGGGCGAGGCAATGTCCGCCCATCCCAGGTTCCTCAGGTTCATCTCCAGGGTCGGCACATTCGTGGAAAACATGGTCGCCATGAGGGCCGCGAGGGATTTCTCGTCCATATTGGACTGGAAGGCCTCCGCGAAGGCGTTGGGGTCCATCGAGAACGCGCTCGACATATCGGTCGCGAACTGATCCATGACCGTGTTCATCTGCGTTCCGATGGTGTCGGAGATCTGCGTCATCATCTGTGTCATGGCGGCTGTCATGGCCTCTTGCATGACCTGCCCAATCGCGGCACCCACGCCCTGCGTGAGGCTCGCACCCAGCTGGGCGGCGATCTGCGTGGAGATCGCGTTCATGACCTGCGTGGAAATGTCGGTGCCGATCTTGGCCAGCGCCGGATCATCCCCGATGGCTTTCATCAGATTAGCGCTGAGTTTGTCGGCGTCCACCACCTGGTCGGAGCCGACCGCCGTTTGAATCTTCTCGAGAACCTCGGGCTGACTGAAGTAGTTGGCGGCCAGGACCGCAAAGTCCGTCGTACCGCCCTCTTCGATCTGCTTCTGGGCGTATTCCTGGAACCCCTGAGCGATCTCGCTGGCCTGAGCGCTCAGGTATTCCCCGGCCCCGTCCTTGACTGCGCCGTCGGCGAGCGCAGATTGGATGATCGTGGGGAAGTCGATGGTGGCGAGTTCGGGGATGTCCTTGCTGAGGTCGCCGAGGTCCAGCTTGGACAGGTCGATGCCCATGCCGGACTGTGCGCCTGATTGGCCTGCGAGGTTCGAGAAGTCGAGGGTGGACAGGTCGAGGTTCGACAGGTCCAGGCCCGACATGTCGAGGGTGGAGAAGTCGATGCCGGACAGATCCATCCCGGAAAAGTCCATGCCCGACAGGTCCATCTGCATCTTATCGGGGTCGATTTGGAAGGCCGCAGAGAGTTTAGATTCGTCGACTGTGAAGAGTGAGGACATGTCGAAGCCACTGGACTGGCTCTTGTGGTCGTCTGCCAGTTCTGTGAAGGTCTTGCCGGTGAAAACATCGACGTCGGGCTTGGCACGCTGAGCCTTGACAATCGGGCTGGCGCTGGCCTCCTCGATGATCTGATAGGTCAGGGCGGGGGTGTAGGCAATGCCCTGACGCAGCGCCCCTCCCTTGTTGGAGTTGGGCTTAACGATTCCGGAGATGGTCAGCTCCTGACCGTCGTCCACGAGCTTCTTCATGTAGTCGGCGTCTGAGGAGCGGTCTGTCCATACCTTGTAGGTCTCGTCCCACGTGTACTTGTCGAAGGCGTTGATGCGACGGAAGGTGGTGCTCAGGATCGTGGAGTAGTCGTAGGTCGCGTCGCTGGTCCCCGACTGTGCGTTCGTCTGCGCATCGGCCGGCGTTTTACCGCCGAGCGCGCCCTGGTAGTAGGTTCGCATGAGGTCGTCGAATTCCTTGTGGTCTTTCAGACCCAGGGTGTATTCGAAGAGGTTGGGGATATTGCCGTCCTCGTCGAGGACCAGGATCACCTGGTTCGCACCGCTTGGCCAGGAGCCAGCGACGAGGTCGTACGCGGAGGTGTAGAGCGAGGCCGTGGCGGGCATCTGGTAGAAGGCGTTCGTCTGCATCATCGACCCAAAGGCACCCGACCCGAAGCCGGCCTCCATCTGCTTCATGGACTGGTCGGGGCTGACTTGAACGGTCGACTTGGATGTGTCGGATTGGAAGATCTGCGGGACCACGTCGTAGTCGTATTCGATGGCGTTGACCATCGTCTCGACGTTCCCGCCGTTGTTATCCAGGTAGGTTTTGAGGGAGGCCAGGTCGTTGGTTTTCGCGTCGCGGATCGTGTCGGCAAACGTGCGCATCTGGGAGACGCCGACCTGACCATCGGGTGCTGGCTTATCTTTCTTGGAGTCCGAGGCTGACACGGACAGGGCGGCGGTCATGTCGACGCCGGTCTTTTGGATTGTCAGCGGATACGCGCCCAGCGTCTCTTCTTCGGTCTTTGCGATGTATGCGTTCGTCCCGTTGGCCAGCGCGAGGATCGCCGCGATGCCGATGATGCCGATAGACCCCGCGAAGGAGGTCATGAGCGTGCGGCCCTTCTTGGTCATCAGGTTGTTGGCCGACAGGGACAGGGCGGTCACAAAGCCCATGGACGTGCGGCGCGCGGGCTTCGCGGCTCGTTGGTCCTCAGCGGCGGGCACGAAGGGATCGGAGTCGGCGACGATGCAGCCGTCGGCCAGCTCGACGATGCGGGTGGCGTACTGGTGGGCGAGCTCGGGGTTGTGCGTGACCATAATGACGAGGCGGTCGCGGGCCACGTCGCGCAACAGGTCCATGACTTGCACGCTGGTTGCGGAGTCGAGGGCACCGGTCGGTTCGTCAGCCAGCAGGATCTCGGGGTCGTTGATGAGAGCGCGCGCGATGGCGACACGCTGCATCTGGCCGCCCGACATCTGCGAGGGCTTCTTGTTGACGTGGTCCTTCAGGCCGACGCGTTCAAGGGCATCGAGGGCGCGCTTGCGGCGCTCGGAGCGGGAGACACCGGACAGGGTGAGGGCCAGCTCGACGTTGGCCAGGACACTCTGGTGTGGGATCAGGTTGTAGGCCTGGAAGACGAAGCCGATGCGGTTGTTGCGGTAGGCGTCCCAGTCGCGTGCCTTGTAGTCCTTCGTCGAGATGCCGTCGATGACGAGGTCGCCCGCCTCGAAGCGGTCAAGGCCGCCGATGACGTTGAGCATCGTTGTCTTGCCCGAGCCGGACTGACCGAGCACGGCCACGAATTCGTTGTCGCGGAACGCCACGGAAACTTTGTTGAGCGCCACCTGCACGAGGCTGGCGGTCTGATAGGCCTTGACTATTTCTTTCAGCTCAAGCATGCATCATCCTTACCGTTCGTCCCACTGTGCACATACAAGCCTAACCGAGCGACTTCTGGCGATGATCGGGAATTCTCACGCCTCGACCCCTGATCGGCCCCCGATTCACCCCTGAGAAATCACGCCGAAAACCCGGTATTCCATCGAGAACCCAGCCCCGGCCTCGTCCTCGGAGCACGGTCGAATGTCCGCGTACACGCCACAGGTATCATGAAGCCATGACAGACCTCACCCAGATTCCCGTGCCCAACGACGGGCCGATCACCGACAAAGTCCTGGAGATCTACGAGCGGTCCTTCCCACCTGAGGAACAGGTCCCCATGTCCGAGCTGCGACGCAGCGCCGAGCGCGACGAAGTGTCTTTCCTTGCCTGGATCGACCCGTCCCTCCCAGCGGGCGAGGACGGGGCCGGAAACGTGGTCGCCCTGACCTTCTCTTTCGTCTTCCCCGACCTGTTCTACCTGGGTTTCCTCGCGGTCGACGGGCGCACGCGCAGCGCCGGCTACGGCTCGCGTATCCTGGCTCATTTCCGCGAGCGCTACGCGGGCATTCCCCAGCTGCTCGAGATCGAGCCTCTCACGCGCGAGGCGGCGAACTACCAGCAGCGCGTGCGCCGCCTGGCGTTCTACGAGCGCAACGGCTTTGCGGTCACGAACATGATCACGCACGAGGCCGACCAGACCTACCGGGTCCTGGCGCGGGTCGGTATTGTGACGCCGGAGCGCCTGGAGGAAGCCCTCAACTCCGTGACCGACGATCCGGCCTACGCGTCGCGCGTGACGACAGACTGAGGCCTCGTCTCTGCCTCGCCTCCCGCCGGGCCGTCCCTCCTCGGGTGCGGCCCGGTGTGTCGTGCGCGCGGGCGGCTCTCAGTGCTCGGAGCCGCGGCTGGAGACCAGGAGGATTTCCTCGTTGTCGAGGCGGGCGAGCGCACCCTCGAGGGCCGCCGAGGAGAAGATCCCCTCGTCGCGGGCCTGAAGGAGGGCGGCGCGCTGTGCATGGATGGCCTCCAGCGCCAATTCACGGATCTGGTCGCGCGTGAAGGAACGTTCAACCTCCTCCTCGCTCATGTCGACGGTACCGTGGCTCTCGTCGTCCGCCTCACTCGCGGAATCCGCGCCCTGTGTGACAACGGTCGTAAGGTCTTCGTCCGTGCATTCCGGGCACAGCCCATCACGCGTCGCCCCCGCCTGAGCAGCTGCGTCCTGGAGGATGTCCGTGAGGACGCGGTCTGCGGCGTGCGCCGTACGCGTTTGTTCACCCGTAGCCTCGTCGGTCAGCGCGTGCCCCAGCCGGGACAGCGTGCGTGAGATCCCCGCGGAGAGCAGGGTCTTGCCATCAACCTCATGGATCGCCTGCGCGAGGGCTGTATCCACCAGCGCCGAGCCCATCACCTTCAGGAGCTTATCGTGCTCTTCCTCGGAGATATCGCCCGAGGCCATCTGCGGTTTTACGAGACGAATCAACCCCGGCAAGGTCAGGCCCTGGATGACGAGGGCACCGGCCGCGATGAACAGCGCGATCGAGAGCAGCAGAGCGCGCATCGGAGCGTGCGTCGAGATTGTCTGCGCGGCGGCCAGGGTGATGGCACCACGCATTCCCGCCCAGACGATGACGCTGCCCTCGCGCGGACCCAGCGGCTCGTTCTCAAAATAATCCAGGTCGGAACCGCGTATGGCGTTGCGGCGCTCGCGACGCTTGAGGCGACGACGGTAGTGATTGAGTGCGTTCGCCCAGTGCTCCGGGCTCAGATTGCGGGCTTCGAGCATGTCCGCGTCGACCTCGCAGGCCTCGTTCATGCGCTTCTCGAAGCGCGCGATGCGCGTGCTCTCAACCTCGTAGCGGCGCTTGCGGTGGGTGCGGCGGTGATCCAGCCAGGCGAGCATGAAAGCGATGAAGACGGCGCGAATCACCATGATGAGCGCGCCGAGGGTGACGGCGAGGAAAGCTGCGAAGGTCAGGCCACCGGAGAACTCGGCGGTCTCCTCGACGATGCCGAAGGCCTGCAGGCCCATCGTCAGGAAAATCCCGCTCTCCAAAACGAGGGTCATGGTCTGCCAGTTCTGCTGGGAGAAACGCCTGTTGCTCGCGGAGATAACAGCCGCGCGACGGCGCGAGACAACCAGGCCGGCGACGACGGCGGCGACCAGGCCGGAGCCTCCCAGGTGCTCGGCGGGAATCGAGGCGATGAAGGGCATCGTGAAGGAGAAGACCGTGTCCGCTGAGGGTTCCTTGATGAGGGCGCGCACTCGCACGCCGACCTCGCCGACGACCCAGCCAATCGCGGCTGCGATACCGAGCGCGAGGGCGACCTTGCCGATGAGTATGCCCGGGTGGAGGGCGTGTTCGTCGGCAGCCAGGCCCGCGCTCATCGCGGCGGAAAGCAGTACGAGTGAGGTTGCGTCGTTGAAAAGCCCTTCGCCTTCGAGCACTGTGATAATCCGGTGCGAGACGCCGGAGCGTTTCGCGATCGAGACGGCAACCGCGTCCGTCGGGGACAGGACTGCGCCCAGTGCGACGCCCCAGGGCAGGGAGATTGCGGGGACCAACCAGTTGATGACGAATCCGACCGCGAAGGCGGAGAAGAACACGAGGGGTATCGCGAGCATCGCGACGGCGTGCATCTCACGGCGGAAGTCCATGGTCGGCATACGTACTGCGGCTGAGAACAGCAGCGGTGGTAGCACGATCTCGAGGATGATATGCGGCTCGACCTCGATGGCACCCACCTGGGGCAGAAAGCCGATCACCAGGCCGACGATCAACAGGATTAGGGGCGAGGCGACACGCACCTTGGGCGCGACGAATTGACACGCCACGATAATGAGCATTCCGGCCAGAGCGATAAGAAGGGGATCCACATGTCAATTGTATTGCGAGCAACCTCACCAGCGCTGCCACCATCTCGCCACAGCAGCTACGCGTCCCGCGAACGTGCACGGAGTACCATGCCCCACGCAGCTGCCTCCATCCCGACCCCACCTCGCTCACAATCCTCCCAGACGCGGAAGGTTCGTTCTACCATTGACGTATAGGTTCAAGGAGGTTCTCATGACCGCTTACAACCACTCGTCGGGGTACACCTACGGCACCGATGCCGTCCCCACGTCTCCTCTCACACTCGAGGATTTACGCCAGATTGAGGCCGCCGCTCACGTCCAGCCCAGCGACGCAGAGCTGCTCTCGCGAGCAGAACCCATCCTCGCACCTCATGCCATGGAAATGGTCGACACGTGGCGCGGGATTCTGGCTCAAAAGACGTACCTGGCAGCCCATTCCGCGCACCCAAACGGGCATCCGAACCCCGAGTACGCGCAGGCGTCAAAGCCGCGATTCGCCCAGTGGATCATCGACATGTGCACGCGCGAGCGGGACCAGGCATGGTTGGACTATCAGTACCTGATCGGCGCTCGACACATGTCTGCGGCGAAAAACGCAGCGGATGGAGCGGATTCGACGCCCTTCGTGCCTCTGCGCTACGTGCTCGCCTTCATCGCTCCAACGGTGGAGGTTGGTCACCGCCTCCTGGCTGAAGGTTTCGAAGGCGAAGAACTGAGTGCCGTCCGTGACGCGTGGACTCGCGCGGTGACCGTCGCCGTGACTGTGTGGGCCTATGCGTACCGCGACCACCCCGAGCAGTTCTGACCCGACGCTCGCCGCCTTCGATTCCCCCATTGGGCACCTGACGCTGGCGGCACGCGGCGGCGCGCTCGTCGGTGTCTGGGCACGCGGACAGCGCTTCTTTGGGTGCCCTGTCGGCGTTGACGAGGCCGTGGCCGCGTCCCTGGAGATCCTGCCCTCCCGGGCTGGCTCGGGGGGAGAATCGCGCGGTGTGACAGGCGAGGACGCGGCCGCACTGACGGCGGCCGCATCCTGGCTCGAACAGTATTTCGCTGGCGAGAACCCCTCCCCCGCTCGCCTTCACATAACCCCGGAAGGGACGCATTTCCAGAAGCACGTCTGGGAGGCGATGGCTCGGATCCCCTACGGACACACACGCACCTACTCCCAGATTGCGGCTCAGCTGCGCGAGGCCGGGGTCGCGGCCTCGCCCCGCGCGGTCGGCGGGGCCGTTGGCCGCAATCCCCTGCTCATCGTCCGCCCCTGTCACCGTGTGGTGGCCGCTAGCCACATGGGCGGCTACGCAGCCGGGGCCGAGGCCAAAGCCTGGCTGTTCGAGCACGAAGCGGCCACGGCCTCGTCTATCGGCTGACTCAGCCGTTCGCGCGGCCAGACGCTGCCGACTCGGTGGCCACGGCCTCGCCCCTTCGAGGCGTGACCAGATCGGAGGGCGACGCGTTCGCCTTCCGGTCAACGATATCCTTGGCGAGCGTGCTCGCGTCGCGGCGCAGCTGCTTGCTGTCGACGACAGACGCACGGGACAGCTCGCGGACCTTGTCGCGATGCTCGTCCGTGTACTCCAAGTGATCATCGTGCTTGTGAACGAGGAGGCGGATCAGCTTGCGGCGTAGGTTCTCCTCACGCGACACGCCCGCGCGCTCGCGCAGCCAACCGGCGGCCAGAACCACGAGGAGCGCGACGCCCAGCCATCCGATGATCGGGTACATGCCGCCGATCAGCTTCTTAAAGCCCATGAGTGAGGCCGCGTATCCGAGCGCAACGACGCCCACCAACACGATGCGCATGCGCTTTGTCGAGCCACCCGAGAAACGGCGCGCCGTCGCGAAAAACAGAGAGAACACCGTGTTGTAGATGAGCGCAAAGATGATGAGCGTGTAGACGAACGCAAACCACGGGTGGATCGTGCGCGCGATCTCAAGGGCCGGGACGTTCACGTCCCAAATTCGATCCATGTTCAGATAGAGGGCCAGAGCGTCGCCACCGATCACCAGGGCGATGATCGTGCCGCCGATGCGCCCGGCGAGGCGAGCCTCACCGATGCGCAGCACCGAGCCACCCAGCACGAAGGCCATGCCGATACCGTTGACGACGCACAGCGCGAAGTAGTTGATCGTCGAGAACCACAGGTTCGGCAGGGCCGGAGTGACCTGGGTAGCAGTCGCATTGAGTTCGGCCATACTCGGGTGCGGTGTCACCAGCGAGTAGATGACGAGAACAATGATCGCGATGACGATCATCGGGGTGAAGACGCCGATGACCTCCATGATCCGATCAAAATCCAGGAATGCAGTGAGGATCACGAGGCCCGAGCACACCGCGCTCCCCGCCCACGCGGGCAATCCGAATTGCTGTTCGAGGTTCGCGCCCGCGCCCGCGAGCATCACGAAGCCCATCGCGAAGCCAGAAAAAACGAGCACCACGTCGATGACGCGGCGCACGACGGGGTGAGTGATGCGTTCGAACACGTCATCGTGGTGGCCCGAGCGAAAGTAGGAACCCAGCTGCAGGGCGACGACACCGAAGATGATGTTGAGGACTCCCAGTGCGGCGATTCCAATCAGGCCGGGAGCACCAAAAGACAGGAAGTATTGGAGCAGATCCTGGCCGCTGGCCAGGCCAGCGCCGACGATGACGCCCACATACGCAAAGGCAACAGAGACATACTTTTTTGACATGGCGGCCCTTCCGATCGCAAACATGTTCCGAGGGACAGCTCAGTCCCTCGGCGGGCGCTCGTTTGTCTGCGCCTGCCGCCATTCTATACAGAATTACTTATAAACGATTAAAGATATCCTTACTTAACCTTGTTTAAACGGGACTAAGTACCCAACGCATATCCCGTACGCACACAACATTTGTGTACACTGTGTACTAAAATGGCATCATGAACACGCTTGCTTCCACAGTGTCGACTCGAGAACTACGCGCCAACCTCGCCGACGTCCTCGGACGCGTTTCCTACGGCGGCGAGAGGATCGGCGTCACAAAGAATGGACACCTGACAGCCGTCGTCATCGGCATTGAGGACCTGCAGACCCTCGAGGAACTCGAGGACGCCCGCGACCTTGCAGCATTCCGCGAGGCGATGCGTCACGACGATGGTGAGCGCGTGAGCCTGGCCGACCTGCGCGCCGAACTCGACGTTTGACAATGTACCGCGTCGAATTCACCTCGGCGGCGGCACGCCAGGTACGCAAGCTGGACCGCCCGGTGCGCACACGCCTTCTCAATGCCATCGAATCACTCGCCTACTCTCCACGCCCCGACGGGGTCAAGAAACTTGCGAGCACAGAAAACGCGTGGCACATCTGCGTCGGCGACTACCGGGTCATCTACTCAATCGAAGACGATGTCCTCGTCGTAACGGTTGTGCGCGTGGCACACCGACGCGAGGCCTATCGCTCGTAGCGTCACTTACCTTCGAGGAGCTGGATAGCCGGGCGCGGTGCCTGCATCGCGTTGATCGGAGCGTCGGGATCCGCGTAGCCGAGCGCGAAGCCGGTGATGAACTTATAGCCCTCGGGGACCTCGAACTCCTCGTCAACGGGGGCGCGCCAGGTGGCCAGGATGCCAACCGGGCAGGAATCGACGCCGCGCGACTTGGCGGACAGGAACAGGGTCTGGAGCATGAGGCCCGCATCCATGGCACTCCACGGGAGCATGTCCTCGTGGACAAACACGAACCCCATGACGGGAGCGTCGAAAGCGGTCACGTTGCGACGATTGACACGGTTGCGACCCTCGATGTCGCCGCGCTCGACGCCGTAGATACCGTAGAGGAGCTTGGCGACCTCGATCTGGGCGGGACGTAGCTCGTCCGGGTAACGCTTACGCACCGGGTAGTCACCGTCGGGCGCGGGAACCACGACGTCGGGGTCGACGGCCTTGCGAGCGTGTGCTTCGATCTCTTCGTCGAACAGACGTCCGTAGCGTTCACGCAGACGCTGGGCGCGCTCACCGGTGGCCAGGGCGACGCGGAAGGCACGCGTGTTCGACCATGACGGAGCCGCCGTCGCGTCAGCGAGGATCGCGTCGAGGACCTCGGCGGGGATTTCCTGGTCTGTAAAGGCGCGCGTGGAGCGGCGCGATGCGGCCAGGGCAGAAAAATCATTCGTCTCAGCGGTGAGTGTCATGCACTCAGGCTACCCCGGCCTCGTTCCCCTAAGCCACCCGGCCTACCCGCCGGACGGCCGTCGTTCTGCCAGCTAGTGATCCCCATAGTGCGTGCGGCATGAAATGATCTCGACTCGATCATCGCGCACGCGATAAACAAGACGGTTCGCCGCATCGATGCGGCGCGACCACCACCCTGAGTAACGCCCCCTCAGCGGCTCGGCTTTTCCAATTCCAGCATCATGCCCATTCCTGGCGATATCGCGCAGTAGCGCGTTGATGCGCTTCAAAGTCTTTCGATCCTGAGCTTGCCACCACAAATAATCCTCCCAGGCCTCAGAGGCCCAGACGAGGTCACGCATCCTCCACCAGCCCTCGGACCATACCCCGCCCGGCCTCCAGTTCCGCGATACCGCGGTCAAGGTGAGCGAGATTTGCGCGCGAGTAGAAGCTATCAACCTCCAAGACGAAGGGAATCCGCTGCTCCCGCGCCACTTTCTTCGCAAAGATCGTGAAAGCAGCATTCATGGAGAGTCCCATTTCCTTGCAGGCACGCTCCATCGCAGCCTTATCCTCAGCATCGAGCCGAACGGTCACCATCGCAGTAGCCATGCAACACCTCCAGAAATAGTTACACAACAGCTATATGCTAGCATTTCGATATCGTAAAGATATCGTTTTTAATGCACTCCATCCAGAGGAAAGCATTACTGTCACCCCTATTTGGCCAGGGCCTCCTCGAAGGCCAGCACGTCCTCCTCGGGGGTCGCCCAGGAGGTGCCAATGCGGGCGAGGTAACGGCCATCAGGCAGAGTCTCCCAGATGCCGTACCGCACCTTGTCCGAAAGACGCCCATGTCCGGCCTGATCGAGAGCCACGAATGTCAGGTTCGTCGGCGATTCCATGGTGACGACGTAGCCCGCGCGCTTGAGGGCCGCGCGAATACGGGCGGTCGCCTCGACGGCAGGCTTGCCGATCGTCAGGTAGAGACCATCTTCGAAAAGCGCCTCAAACTGCACGCCCAAGAGACGCCCCTTCGCCATGAGCGCACCGTGCTGCTTCATATGAGTGACGAACTGGCGGATCGACCCACGCTCGGGGATCACCACAGCCTCACCGAAGAGCGTGCCGCACTTGGTGCCGCCGATGTAGAACACGTCGGTCAGGCGCGCCAGATCGGCCAGCGTCACGTCGTTGGCGGGTGAGGCCAGCGCGTAGGCAAGGCGCGCGCCATCCACGAAAAGCTTGAGGTCGCGCTTGCGACACACGGCCGAGAGCTCCTCAAGCTCGCGCAGGGAGTAGAGGGTGCCGTACTCGGTGGGCTGCGAAATATAAACGAGGGCGGGGGCGATCATGTGGTCGCGCGCGCCGTCGCCCTCCCACGCCGAGTAGATGCGTTCGACGTCGGCGGCGTTGATCTTGCCGTCCACGGCCGGGGTGTCGAGGATCTTGTGGCCGCCGCGCTCGACGATGCCGGCCTCGTGCATGTTGATATGGCCGGTGTGCGGCGCGATGACCCCCTGCCACGGCAGGAGGATCGCGTCGATGACGGTCGCGTTCGTCTGCGTGCCGCCCACCAGGAAGTACACGTCGGCGTCGGGAGCCTGGCAGGCCTCGCGAATCAGGTTGCGGGCGCGCTCGCAGTGCTCGTCGGTGCCATAGCCGCTGGACTGCTCCATATTGGTGGCGACGAGGGCATCCAGCACCCGGGCGTGCGCACCTTCCTGGTAGTCACTGGAGAAGTTCGGCAGCGTGGCAGAAAAAGTCATTGGACCATTATTCCACGCGGTACGTCGAACGGTTTCCGTTACCCCGTGAGTATCTTTTCTCGTTCTACCACAAGGATTATCCTGACCGTAGCCAGGCGATGCCGCCAGGCTTCCCAACACAAAGTGAGGACGTTTAGCAATGCCGAGCGCCACTGGCGAACAGATGAACGCAATCAACCGCGACTCGCGAGCCTATTGGAACAAACGAGCCGCAACATTCACACGCTTCGCGACCGGCGAGTATGAGCGCTGGCTCACGGACCTCCTCGCGCTCAATCCCGGCGAGGAGCTGCTCGACATGGGCTGCGCGACGGGCACGCTCGCCGTCCCCCTGGCGCGCGCCGGGCACCGCGTCCACGGCTGCGACTTCGCCGAGGCCATGCTCGCAATCCTCGACAAGCGCACAGCCGCCGAAAACCTCCCCATCACCTCCCACCTGATGGCATGGGAGGACGACTGGGAGGCCTCGGGGCTAGGTGAGGACAGCGTGGACGTCGCCTTTGCGTCACGTTCCCTCATGGCCGAGGCCGTGGCCCCCTTCGTCGCCAAGCTCGACTCGGCAGCACGCTCGCGCGCGGCGGTCGTCGTACCCGCAAGCCTGCCGCCATCCTCGGACCCGCGCCTGCTCACCTACCTGGGGCGCGCAGCCAAGCACCCACACAACGCCCGCAAAGTCCTACGCGCGCTGCGCGCAATGGGCAGAATCCCAACCTGCGCAACCACCACAACCTTCCGCCCCATGCGTTTCTCATCCTTCGACGAGGCCTACTCCGACCTGCGCCGTCTCGCCCGCCCCGAGCCGTTCACGAACCGCGAGCAGCGGCTCTTCGACGCCTACGCGGCCCAACACTTCGTGTGCGAGGCCGCCACCGACGCCTCGGAAGAGAACAAGGAGCAATGGATCCTCGACTACACGTTGCCCGTCACCTGGGTGTTTATCGGCTGGCGCACCGACGGGAACCGATGGGACTAACCAGACCCGGCCTCGTTCCTGAACCCGCCTTCTTAGTCCGCGTCGGGGCGACGCCTGCGCGCCTTAATCTCGGCTCGCCTCTTCTTGGCGGCGAGGCGACGCAGCTTGGACGCGCGCGTCGGCTTCGTCGCACGCCTCGGGACGGGCGGAGTAAGCGCTGCGCGCAGGACTTCGGCGAGGCGCTCGCGGGCGGCCGCGCGATTGCGGCGCTGGGAGCGGTGCTCGGAGGCGGTGACGGTCAGGATACTTCCGGTCAGGCGTTCCCCAAGCTCACGCAGGGCACGCTCACGCTGCTTCTCATCCAGGGCGGTTGTGGACGCCAAGTCCAAGCTGAGCTGCACCCGCGAGTCCGCGGTGTTGACGCCCTGGCCGCCGGGACCCGATGCGTGAGAAAAGCGCTCGATCAACTCCCCCGCGGGCACGACGAGGCCACGCGGGCAGCCAGGCCCGGCGGGAATACGCAGATCATCCATGCGCCCTAGTGTGCACCACCCAACCCGGCCCCGGCCTCGTGAATCCACGGGCACACGATGCACGTGGGAACCGACGTACGTTTATACGCCGATTCTCACGTATAACGTTCAGGCCATGAGTTCGGCGACCCGCTTCTTCAGGTCGGGCAGCACGTCGGTGGCGAACCAGGGGTTCTTCTTCATCCACATCTGGTTGCGCGGTGAGGGGTGGACCAGTGGGAAGTACGTGGGCAGGTAGTGCTTGTAGTCGCGCACGACATCCGTGAGGGAGGCCGAGGACTTCAGGTCCAGGTAGCGCCTGGTCGCGTACGCGCCAACGAGGATCGTCATATCCAGGTGCGGCATGAGTTCAAGCAGGCGTGGGTGCCACTTGTCGGCGAAGTCCTTGCGGGGTGCCAGGTCGCCGCTCTTTCCAGTGCCCGGGAAGTAGAAGTCCATGGGGACGATCGCGAGCTTACCCGAGTGATAGAAGGTATCGCGGTCGATGCCCATCCAGTCGCGCAGCCGGTCGCCGCTGCGGTCGTTCCACACAATGCCGGTTTCTTCGGCAATGCGTCCGGGTGCCTGGCCGACGATCATGATGCGGCACTGCGGCCCCGCAAAGAACAGCGGGTCGATCCCACGCTTCGTGTACGAGGCGTTGGCCGGGTCTGCGGCGATCTCCTCCGCGATTGCACGGACGGCTGGATCGGTGATCTCGGGAGTCATACATTCAGCGTATGACACGCCCACACGCAAACCGCCAACAACACGTCGGAGGTCACATAACAGTAAACACCAGACACCCGCCGCGCGGATACCAGGCACACACCATAGTTCCCCACAAATGTCGCACGTAATTCCCCGACGCACGTTTTCATTCATCCCCACAAACACCGGAATTTCGACGATTACAATTCAAATCCTGAAAAATCATCGGGGGCATTACGTGCGAGATTGGTGGGGATGCGAAGCGCGGCAACGGCCACACCGATTAGTACCCACCGCCCAAGCGGGCATACAGTTGAGTCCATGAGGGCAGCCACAAGGCACGCGAGGCGCGACCAATGAACACCAGGTTCGTCAGGCGAACATCCAGGCAGATGACCACGATCATTGCATCACTTGCGATCGCGGCTTCCTTAGTCACCCTCGCAGGCCTCGCAGCAGCCACCCTTACCTCATCCGGACGCGAGCAGAAGGACCCTTCCCCCATCGCCATCGAGGAAGACGACAACCCCATTCCCGAGGCCATGGCCGGCCTGCTGGACACGGCCTCGTCCCTGCACGGCTCCATCGACACCCTGACGTATGAGCAGAGCTACGAGGGGACGGTCTACGACAAGCAGGCCTTCGTGTATGTGCCCGACTCCTACTCGCCCGCTCGCCCCATGAACGTCCTCTACCTGACGCACGGCTGGTGGGGCAACGCGGCAGGCCTCGCGGCCGGGGTCGCACCGGTCGTCGACAAGCTGGAGGCTTCCGGCGAGGTCTCACCGACCATCGTCGTGTTCGCGACCTACTATCCGGATCGGTCGTTCGCGACCGACGACTACGAGGACGATTACACGCTCAATCGTTTCTTCGCGACAACCGAGATCGACACGCTGATCTCGACGGTCGAATCGCGGTACACGACGTTTGCGCGCGGTGACCTGTCCGACGCCTCGCTGCGGGCCTCGCGCAGGCACCGCGCGTTCGGCGGTTTCTCAATGGGCGCGACGACCACGTGGGACGTCTTTGCCCTGCGCCCGCAGTACTTCTACGGGTACATGCCGATGGCGGGCGAGTCCTGGATCGGGCATGCGGAGGACGCCGATGAGGAGCGGATCGGGCAGCTGGTGACCGACGGGGTGCTGCGCGCGGGCTACGGGCCGAGCGATTTCCGTATCCTCGCGTCGGTCGGCTCGGAAGACCCGGCGCTGTGGGACATGACCCCGCAGCTCGACGAACTCTACCAGGACTACCCCGACCTCATGACGGAGTCCAGCCTGCAGGTATGGATCGACGACGGCGAAGACCACTCCATGACCTCGGTCTGTAACCAGGTCGCGCACAACCTGCCACTCCTGTTTCCCCATTCGTAGGGTCCCAGATGCCCAATTAACTCGGCCCCGGCCTCGTTCCTTGTTTCAGGGACGAGGCCGGGGCAACTTCTCAGATACGGGGCCTTATGCGCGGGGCTGGCGCTCGGCCCACTCGCCGAGGCTCACGCGCGGACCCGTGAAGAACGGGGTGTCCTCGCGCACGTAGAGGCGCGCCTCGGTGTAGCGCTGGGCGTGCATGACGCCCTCGAGACGGTCGAGGGTGTCGGCCTCGAACGCGAGCACCCACTCATAGTCGGAGAAGCCGAAGGCCGACAGGGTCGAGCCCTTGACGTCCGGGTACTGCGCGAAGCCGTTGCGGCCGTGTTCGGCCATGATGCGGGCGCGCTCTTCGGGGGCCTTGAGATACCAGTCGTAGGAGCGCACGAAGGGGTAGACCATGGCCCAGTCGCGGGGTGCGACGCCACCGAAGCAGGCGGGAATGTGGCGCTTGTTGAACTCGGCGGGGGTGTGCAGGCCCATGCAGGACCACACCGGGTCCAGGAACTTGCCCAGCGCCGACGCGCGCAGGCGGTGGTAGGCATCCTGCAGGACCTGCGGGTCGTCGTCGAGCCACCAGACCATCAGGTCGGCCTCGGCGCGGAAACCGGACACGTCGTAGAAGCCGCGGATTTCCGCGCCCGCGCCCTTCACGTAGTCCAGGGACTCGGCGACGATGCGGCCGCGCTCGCCGTCATCGGCGGGCAGGGACTCACCGAGTGCGAACACGGAGTAGAGGGCGTAGTGCTGCTTGTTGTTGACCTCGTCGAAGTCGATGTCCGTCGCGTCGCGCGGGTCGGTGACACGGGCGTGTGCGGCGTGCGAGTGGGGCGTCGCCTCGGTGCCCGCGTGGCGGGCCTGGTGGCGCGCGGCGTGCTCACCGACACGGTCTGGCACTCCTGCGGGATGTCCCGGGTTTTCCGGGTTCTGCTCGGGCGGCACGACGGCGTGGGGATGCGGGGTAGACATGGGGTCCTCCTGGGTTGGGGCTGGTTGACCGGCGGCTCGGCTGGGCGCGCCGGAAGCATGAGGGGTGGGTGCGGCGCCGGGATGCCCACCGGCACCAGCGGACGAGGCGTGGCCGGGGCGCGCCGGGGAGAGGCAGCAGTCGCTCGGGCAGACAGTGTGGAAGGGGCCGGTGCCCGTAACCGTCACGCGCATGGGATTCTCGCCTCGTGCCTGGGCGGCGCGCTCTTCGAGAACATCGACCAGGGAGGACACGAAGCCCGGGTCGGTGGAGACGGTGTCAGCGCGCTCGTAGGGGATCCCCAGGCGCGCGGCGGTCTCCTTCGCCTCGGTGTCGAGGTCGTAGACGACCTCCATGTGGTCGCAGATGAACCCGATCGGGACGACGACGGCGCCGGTCAGCGGCGTTGTGTCGGCTGCGATCTCCTCGAGGAAGTCGTTGACATCGGGCTCAAGCCAGCGGGCCTGCGGGGGTCCGGATCGCGAGCAATACACGAGGTCGTAGCCCAGATCCGCGCGCCCGAGGACGCGCCGCAGCTCGGGCATGATCGCCTGGATGAGGGCGTGGTGCTGGGCGACATAACTGACTTCGGTTGCCGGGGTTCCCGCGTGCGACGAGGCCTCACTCCCCTGCTGCTCGGCGCGCCCGCCCGAGGCCGCCACGGCCTCGTCGATCAAGGGGCGGAAGGGGAAGGGCGAGGATCCCGCCTCCATGCTGACGGGGATGGAGTGGGTGACGAAGATCAGGCGGATCCCGTCCGCGTCGACGCCGCGCGCCACCAACGCCTCCCACGCGCGCCGGACGGATGCGACCTGCGCGCTCGCCATGCCGGGGGTCGAGTAGTAGGGGCGGACCTTGTCCAGGATGATGTCGGCGTCGGGATTTCCGGCGCTGTCCTCGGCGCCCAGGACGATGGTGCCCCACTTCTCGCGCAGGGCCGCCGCGGCCTCGGCGAGGTCTTCGCGATACTGGCGACACCCCGAGTACGAGGCGTAGGCGGAGGTGGGCAGGACGAGGATGCGCCGGGCACCGGCCCCCGCGAGCTCGTCGAGGCCTTCGGCGACGAAGGGGTGCCAGTTGCGATTTCCCCACCCGACGGGGATGTTGTGCCCGCGGCGAGCGAGTTCCGCGGACAAGTCCGCGATCAGACGCTGGTTGCAAGCATTGATGGGCGAGACACCACCGAAACGCTTGTAGTGAGCGGCAACCTGAAGCAGACGCTCATCGGGGATTCCGCGACCGCGCGTCGCGTTGCGCATGAACGGCAGGACGTCGTCCGGGCCGTTCGGGCCACCGTAGGACAGCAGCATGATCGCGTCGTAGGTTTCCAAACCTGGCACTTTCAGTCCTCCTTCAGGCCTCGAGGAGACAGTGTAGGGCCGCTTCCCTCCCCGACGCAGCGACAGATTGTCAGAAAAACGCAGTAAATCAGTAGTTCACCCCTGCACACAAGACCGCCTTGCGTTCATAAGTTAACACTGTTAACCTTACCTGCGACACAAAGTTAACAGCGTTAACCGATGGGAGAAATACCGTGTCACAACCACACGCTCCAGCCCTGGACGTTCGGGAAATCCGCAAGAGCTACGGCACCCACGAAGTCCTGCGCGGGGTCGACCTGCGCGTGGAGTCCGGGCAGGTCCTCGGACTGCTCGGACGAAACGGGGCCGGCAAGTCTACGCTCATCACGATCCTGTGCGGCCTGCGCCGAGCCGACTCCGGAACCGCCAGCATTTGCGGCCACCGGCCCGCGTCCGCCGACGCCGCACGGCTGATCGGATACGCGCCTCAGGAGCTGGGCATCTACCCCGACCTGAGCGTCGCTCAGAACCTCGCGGCCTTCGGCGAGTTGCACGGACTCGGCCGACGCGAGGCCGCCTCGCGCGCGGATGAGGTCATGGAATTGCTCGGATTAAGCGAAAAACGCGGGCAGCGCGCATCCCACCTGTCGGGCGGGCAGCAGCGCAGGCTCCACGCGGGCATGGCGATCATGCACCGCCCGCGCCTGGTCTTCATGGACGAACCGACCGTCGGCGCGGACGTGGAGGCGCGCAGCCAGATCCTGCGCGCGGTCCGCCAGCTCGCCGAGGAGGGTGCAGCCGTCGTCTACACCTCGCACTACCTGGCCGAGTTCGAGGAGCTTGGATCCGACATCGCGATCCTGAACGAGGGGCGCGTCGTCGCGCGCGGCACGCTCGAGGAGATCATCGCTGGCCACGGGCGCGCCGAAGTCACCCTCGAGTTCGACCGCCGCGTTCCCGCGATCGACGGATGGAGCGCCGACGACAGAACACTCCGACACATCGGGGACGAGGCCGACCCCGGTTCGCGGATCGGCGAAGCCCTGGCCTCGCCCGCCCTTCAAGGCGCGCGCTTGATGGACGTGCGCATCACGCAGGCCAGCCTGCACAACGCGTATCTGCAGATCATCAAGGAGAGTGACCATGTCGCAGCTTAAGCAAATCGGAGCCATGACCCGTCTCAATATTCGTCTGCAACTCACCGACCCGGCGCCCACGCTCATCCTGACGGTCATCCCCCTGGTCCTGATCCCTTTCATGATGCCGGCGTTCAAGTCGATGCTCCTGGCCGACGGCTACACGGGCGTCACGGGAGCCGAGCAGGCGGTGCCGTCGATTGCGATCCTCTTTTCATTCCTGGCGGTGCAGAACATCATCGGCTCGTTCTTCAACGAGCGCTCGTGGGGCACCTGGGAGCGCCTCGAGGCCTCCCCGACCTCGCGCGCATCCATCCTGACGGGTAAGGCGTTGGTCGCGTTCCTCATGCAGACCGTCCAGATCGCTGTCGTCCTCGCGCTCGGCGCTCTCATCTTCGGCTACCGACCGACCGGCTCCCTCGTCGCGCTCGCCGCGATTCTCCTCAGTTTTTCGGCCGTCCTGTCGGCGCTCGGCGTCGCGCTCGCGCTGTGGTCGCGCAGCCGCGACGCCGCCTTGTCCCTGTCGAACATCATCGGCATGCTGGCGGCCGGCATCGGCGGTTCTTTCTCCACGGTCTCTTCCTTCCCGGATTGGGCGCAGCACACCGCACGCCTGTCCCCCGCTTACTGGGCGATCACCGCGATTCACGAGGTGAGCCTGGACGGAGCGAGTCTGTCAGACGTCGGGACTCGGATCGGCGTCCTGTGGGGTTTCTTCGCCGTGATCGCGGGGCTGGCACTGATACAGTTCCGGTATCACAGGGAGTAATAGCCACGAAGCGGGGAGTCCATGCCGTCGTCACGCCAGCGCGCACTATCGCGAGACATCATCTTGTCGACCGCGCTCAACCTGGTTGACGAGGAGGGACTCTCCGCTTTGTCCCTGCGGTCTTTGGGAAAGCGCCTCGGCGTCTCCCAGGCCGCTTTTTATCGCCATTTCCCCGACAAGGCCGCGCTCTTGGAGGGCATCGCCGAGCAGGTCTGGCGGCTCACCTTCGAGGCCTTCCTGGACCGTGTGAACGCCGGATCGGTCGGCGTGACGGCAACACCGACGAACGAGGCAGGTGAGCCGACCGGGGATACCCAGGCCTCGCCCCTGCTGACGTACATGCGCACCTACGCGCATTGCTTGGCGTCGACACTGCGCTCCCACCCGGGCGCGGTCATGCTGCTACTCACGCACCCGATGTCGACACCCGAGCAGCTCGCGCTCCTGGCTCGCGTGTTCGTGACGCTGGCACGGCGTGGTTTCACGCCGAACGCGGACATGCTGGGGCTGGTCAACGCCGTGTCGATCTACACGACGGCATTCGTCGCCGCCGAGGTCGTTCCGCCCGTGGGCGGCTCCCCCGAGCAGCCCGCCGATCTGTCGGCCGCGAGCGCCGCGCTCGATCCCGAGGACGCGCAGGCGCTGCGCCCGCTCATCGAGGACCTCCTGGACGGTCGCTACGACTTCAACGCCCAGTTTGAGCGAGGCCTGGAGGCGATCCTGCGCGGCTGGGCCTAGCTGACCAGTTTTTCGACCTCGCACACGATGCGCTTGGTGCCACCCAGAGAGGAGAGTTCGTCTCGTAACCCTCGGATTCCCGAGGTTAGGGCGGGTTCATCGACAACGATGCGGCGGGCGGCGCGCGCGATGAGCGCTGGCTTGGGCGCGTGCACGGTCAGGCCGCAGCGCGCGTTTTCCACGGCATCGGCGTTGAATTGGCGCTCAAAAATACGGCCCGGGACGATCACCTGGGGAACCTCATAGGATAGGGCGTCCATCATCGAGTTTTGCCCGCCGTGATGCACGAAGACGCGGACTCGTGGCAGGAACTCAGCAAAGTCGAAGCGGGGCGCGCAGGCTACCTCATGGTCCCCCACAGCGTGGACGGCCTCGGGGACGCCCGCGACATAGACGTCGCAGCCGAGGGTATCGGCGAGCTCTCGTCCGGCGCGCACGGCCACACCCGCAGGGACACTGCCCGCGCCGAGGTAGACGAGGGCGCAATCTCGGGGCCTGCCCGTGAGGGCTGGCGGTTCATCCAGGAAGCCGCAGTAGACGGCCCGCTCCCCCGCGCGCGGTTCCAGGGTCGGGCAGCTTGGGATGAAGCGACGCCGCATCCCCTCGAGGACCGTCAGGGACGAGGCCGGGGCGGTCATGCCCATCTCGCGCAGCAGGCGTCGAATTCCCGCGGATTTGCGCGGGTTGGAGGCGTAGGTGGCGGTCGTCGGCTGCGACCCGCTGCCCACGCATGGGATTCCCTCGGCGCGGGCGGCGATGACGGCTGCAAGGCTGAACTCCGAGTAGACAACGTCGGGGCGCGCGGCTCGCATGTGGGCGCGGAGCGTATCGACGGCCGCGCGCGTGTAGCGCTCGTCGAGGGCTCCGGTCAGCCAGAGGACCTCCTCGAAGCTGTGCACGGGTTTGCGGCCCATGAGGCCGAGTCGCGAGGCCAGGGGGAAGGTGTGGCGGGCAATGGCCTCGGGAAGGCCGAGGGGTGAGGGCACCGGAATCTCGAGCGTCGGGGCGATGGGATTGGCACAGTTGCCGTCGTCTCCCCAGGCCAGCGTGACCTCGTGGCCGCCGTCCTGGAAGGCGCGGGCGACGCGCTGCGCGCGCGACCACGGCCCGCCCATCTGTGAGCGGGCAACCATGGGAACGACGAGAACCTTCACGATTCAAGGGTACGCCGCCCGCAACAGGGTGCTGACGCTCACCGAGCGCCATAAACCCGCCCCAGCCTCGTTCCTTCCCATGAATGAGACCGACGCTGAGTCTTGGGATAAGCCCAGGGCACGTCGTAGCTAAGCTGGTTCTCAATCACGCACCCCCGCAGCGCGCCGACGCACCGATACAAGGAAGGTCCCCCCATGAACGCCGATAAGATCGAGGACGTCATGTCCGAGTTGCTGGGCGAAGGCTACCGAATTGTCAAGGACAATGGCGAGCTCTCACCCGTCATCGACTGGGTCGACTGGACCGAAGACCCGAAGAACGAGGACAAGGAGCAGGTTGAGGTCACTTTCCAGGACGGCTCCACCCGGACCTTCGACAAGGGCGTCCCCATGCGCCAGATCTGGCACGAAGACGTCGACTGAGCGGCTACACCACTAGCGGCCCAGGCGCTTGACGAAGCGGAACATATAGTCGGCCTCGCCCATCGGCTCGCCCGCTCCGCGGGGATGCGTGGTGTCGGGGTGATGTTCGTTGAAGAACTCGACGATGTGGAAGCCGCACTTGTTGACGTAGAAGTGGATGTTGCGCACCTCGAAATAGGGCGTCTCCAGGGTCCATTCCCTCACCTGCGGGTGGGCGGCCTCGATGGCGAACCAGGCGCGCGTCCCCACTCCCCTGGAATGAACCGATGCCTTCATTGCGAAAAGGAGAACCTCGCCTCGATGACCGGCAACGGTGAGGATCACGTTGCCCACGACTTCGCCGTCCTCAAGGATGCGATAGGCGAGCGCTCCCGGCGCATTCAGGGACTCCTCAATGTCGGACAGTGGGAGGATCGGCTGCGCCGTTGCACCGCCCTCGCTGGGACCAGCCGGAGGCTGCTCACGCGCAGCGAGACGTTCCCCCACGAAGGATCCCTGCGGGTTGCCCTGGAAGTGCTCGAAAGATTCCTGAAAGTCCGCGATCAGCGCAGGACGCTCGGTGTCAGTCAGGGGAACAAGCATGATCGTCATGGGATCATCGTATCTGCAAACGGCTGCAAATCTGACAGCAGGGGGCTCTGTCCTCAGCGTCCTGGAGATGGGCCCAACGACGCGCGCCCCCCCGAGAGCCGAAGGGGTACACATGGAACGGCTGCGCGTCATACCATTCGTCATGCACATCATCAAGGTACCCCCACTCGTTTCGACTAAAGGAACTGAGGTTCTAGGCTCCTCAAGCTAGACACGTAACCGCCAGCTACCCTCCGGGGCGCTACAGCTCAAGCTTCATGTGCACGAGCTCCTGGTAGCCCGCAGCCATGGACCGGTAGCCTCGGGGGTTGCGCCCATACTCCTCGAACCCCGCGCGCCGGTAGAGGGACAGCGCTCGTTCATTGTCAGCCACTACCTCGAGCTCAAGCTGGGTGTAACTCGCCCGGCGCGCACAGTCGATGCACGTATCCGTGAGCACTCGGCCGATCCCCATCCCCCAATGTTCTTTGAGGACGCTGATCCCAAAGCGCGCCCGGTGCACCACCTTGCGCCGACCGCCCACCGCCGCGATTCCTGCACTCCCCACGATCCGCCCATCAACGATGGCGACGAGCTCAACCTCATTGTCACTGCGTTCCGTTTCCGCCAGAGAGCGAGCCTCTTGTTCATCATCAGAGCCTTGCTCGTCCGGGTAGGACAGCAGGTAGTCGGTCTCCGCATGCGTGCGCTGCATGATGTCACGCAGCGCGCGGGCATCCGACGCGACAGCGTTCCGCACGAGGAGCTCCACCCCGCCCTTTAACAGCACCGTTTCGGCGTACCTCATCGTCGGACTCCTTGTCTCCCTAGCGGCTTGAACTCATCATGAAGTAGCGGAGTCCCAACGCCGATGCCTGGACTACTGATCGCAGCCTTAGAGTCCGGGGGCGTGGACAACCCACACGCCCGAACGGGGACTGCCCTGACGCTCGAGCACGCCTTCTTCTTTGAGCTGTGCAACCGTGCGCTCGGCGCTCCGCTTCGAGCACCCAAGATATTGCGCAAGCTGAGTGACAGTGGCATGCGGGTCGCCGCTGAGGAAAGCGAGCGCGCGGGTTCGCGCCATATCCTGCGGGTTTGACGGCTTCGCATACGGAAGAATCGATTCCCGAATCGCCTCGAGCATGAACTCCACAAAACTCTCGCACGAACCGGTCGCGCCCGAGCGGGCCAAGGCCTCGTAATAGTCTGCCTGCCGCCTCCTGATAGCGGACTCAACGGGCAGCCACGCCAACACCGAACGCCACCTGGACAGGAGCAGAGTCTGCCAGAGACGTCCCGTCCGGCCATTCCCATCAGAGAAAGGATGACAGAACTCGAACTCGAAGTGGAAGACACACGAGGCGAGCAGCGGGTGCATACGCGTCGTACGCAGCCACTCGAAGAGGCCTCCCATGACCTCGGGGACGTAGGCCGCCGGAGTCCCCGCATGGATGAGAGTTTCCCCGTTGAACACGCCGACATTGCCCGACCGAAAGCGCCCAGCATCGGGGACGAGGCCACCCATCATCACGCGGTGAACGCGCAGTAAATCCTCCAACGAATGAGGATCGAGTTCAGGAATAAGGTCGTAGGCGGCGCGCGCGTTTTCGACTTCGAGGATGTCGCGCCGGTCTCCGAGAACCCGCTTGCCGTCGATAATCGCACTCACCGCGCGTTCGTCTAGTTTGTTCCCTTCGATGACGAGCGAGGAGTAGATCGTCTGGATCCGCAGCTCCCGACGCAGCGTCGGGCTGGTCGACAGTGGCGCTTGAGGCGACAGCATGCCGACGAGCTCAGCGATCTCCATGCACAGCGCATCGATCGCGTCAGTGCGTTCAAACGACGGTTCGTAGGCCATGACCACCCCCTATTACCGCCACAATTATACCGCCACTGGCGGTAATCAAGCAGAGGCCCGCAATACGATTCACCTTTCCCCAGACAGAAGGGCAACCATTGCACATTGACACCAGATCGAAATAGAATACGTTGTATTCAGCTCTAGGAGGTCACCATGCCCACCATGACGATGCGCCTCGACGAAACGGACGCCGAGGTCGTGCGCAAGTACGCCGAATTTGAAGGAAAAACAATTTCCGACTTCGTTCGAGACGCCGTCTTCGAGAAGATCGAGGACCAACAGGACCTCGCTACTCTACGCGAGGCGATCACTACAGACAACGGCGTTCGCTACACCCACGAGCAGGTACTCGCAGAGCTGGGCCTGTAAATGTCCTACCACGTCGAGTACAGCGACACAGCCCTCAAGCAACTGAAGAAAATGGACCGATTCGAGGCGCGACTCACTACGTCGTGGATCAGCAAAAACCTTGAAGGCTGCTCCGATCCCCGCATCCACGGCAAAGGTCTGACCACCAACCGATCAGGAGAGTGGCGCTACCGCATCGGCAACTACCGCGCCCTGTGCATCATCGAAGATGAGCGCCTCATTATCGAAGTCTTTTCCGTCGGACACCGCCGACACATCTACCAGTGATCACGCGACCCTACCAGTCTGTGCCAGTTTCACCGCCAGACTTATACCGCCACTGGCGGTAATCGAGTAGCACTCAAGGACAGACGGTCCACAAAACGGCAGGAGGCCTCGCCAATTGACGAGGCCTCCTCGAAGTTAGCTCTTCACGCGCGTTGCCTTCGGATACGGGATCACCTCGAGATGCCCGGAGACGAGCTCCCCCAGGAACACCTGCTTGACCGAGGAATACCCCAATTTCTTGAGCTCCTCCTTGATCCACGCTTTATCTTTGCCGGCGAGCAGGAGACCATCGGGAACGAGCTGACCGTCGGTCACCAGCGGCAGGAGCGAGCGCTTAGAGCCGTCACCGCGCACACGAATCGTTAAAGACCCGTTGGTTTCCATGATCGCTGCGGCAACGTCGCCAACACTGGCGATCTTCTGCTCACGCAGGCTCCTACTGAGTCCCTCCGCGGTCATTCCCACCTTCGCGCAGCGGGCAATATCCACTTCACCATCACGAACGATCAGCTCAGGCTGACAGGCTGCAAGCTTCTTAAAGGTTTTACTGCTATCGATGAGGATTTTCGTCGCGATAACCACGAGTGACCAGATCAAAATGATGATCAGAAACTGGAGCACCGTCACCGACGAATTATAGATAACGCCGCCGATGATGCCACCCAGCACGTAGTTCTGCACCTGATTGAGAGGCGTATTCAGCGAGAAGTCGCGCTTTCCCAAGATGTTGATCTGGAGCAGCATCGTGAGGATACCGAGTGCGAACTTGATAGCCGTCAGCGTATAGAAGTCCATGTCAGCGCTCTCCATTCACGTAGACGCCATGGTCGATGACATGCGTACGTTCCAGAGTGAAGGAATTGTTGTCATTATTGAGGTGGACGGTGTAGTCCTCCTCGTTGAATCGCACAATCATGCCGTCTTGCAGGGACCGCGAACTCACCAACACGTCCTCCACGTTGACGCCATGATCGATGGCAACACCCTCCATGAAGCCCACGAGCAGCTGCGCCTGCGACTGCTGATCGCTGACCTTCAGGTATTGCTCGGTCTGGATTCCCAGCAGGACGAGCGAGAACACGAAGAGCCCAATGCCCGCGTCACGCCAGCGTGTTTTCACCCGGTTATGCAAATACAGGGCACTAAAAGCGAGAGCCACAACGAGCAAGACGATGATCGCTGCTAGACGCCGTGTCGCATCCAAACTCTGGTGCGACACAATGTAGTCGAGGGTATAAAACTTCATGTGCCTTCCCGGTTCATGAGTGCCGTGTAACGGGCTAACACTAGCACCGGATGACCCGCAGACAGAGGGCCTATCCGCTCCAAGATTCGCACGATGAGCCACACGCCGACGCAGCCAACGACCGGAGGCCTCGTCCATCGACGAGGCCTGGGCCAAGATCGCGTGAAACGCTCAGTTGGTCCCGTGAAACACTCAGTCGGTTCCGTGGAACGCCCACGCGCGACCGCGCACGCCGCGCATGAGGAAACTGGCGCCGGCGAGGCTCAGGGCAAGGCCCAGGCCCGTATAGAAGAAGGCGATGAACCACTCAGGGAAGAGACCAGCCGCGCGCATCCCAATGCCCATGGACATCATGATCGCCATCATGATGTAGCCCTTGCGATCAAAGAAGCGGAAGGGGTTGTGGCACTCGCCTTCCAGCTCGTAGATGCGCTGGGAGTTCTTTTTGACGAGTTTGCTAAACATCGAGTGGAATCCACAGAACACAGCAACCGCTCCCCCAGCAATAGCAATGAGGACGATAGCGGCGACGTCGCGCATGTCGATGGCCGCGCGCACGCCCAGGACCGCCACATTCAGGCCGGCGAGCAACCAGACCACGCCAGCCACGGCGATCAGCTGATTCTTCTTGATGTGCAGTCGGGTCATCGATTCTCTTCCTTCTCATTGGCGGACGCACCGTCGTACAGGGAGGCGTCGAGGAGGGCGAACAACGTCTCACACTCGCCGCCGTCCATGAGGGAGGAGAAGATACTGCCCAACACGTAGCGACACAGGGCCTCGGCGTTCATGGGGCCGACGAGCCGCGAGCGATCCACGGCCTCGTCCGCGTCGAGGACACACTGAAGTCCGCGCTCCATATGGGCGAGCATCGGGCCTCGCACTTCTTCGAGGGCAGCGTGCTCCTTGCGGGGCAGGCGGCGCATCTCCGCGAACCAGTCGACGCTCATGGAGGCGCGGGCCTCGCTCAGGGTCGCGCGGAAGCGCCGGGCATAGCTGGTGAAGCGCTCCCCTGCGCGCACGACGCAGAATTCCTCGGTGAAGGTCTCGTCGAAGAAGCGCGTGAGCACGGCGGCCGTCAGGCCGGCTTTCGTCGGGAAGTAGACGTAGACAGAGCCGACAGCGATGCCGCAGGCGGTCGCGACCTTGCGCACGGAAAGCGCGGAAATACCATCATTCGAGGCAATCTGGTAGGCCTCGTCGATCAGCTGGTCGCGGTCGATCACTTGCTTGGGCACGTGGGACGCTCACCTTTCTGCGCGTAACCGTCATTAATGAACGGTGTTCATTATAGGTCCAAGCATTCCTACAGCAAAGAGAACCGCAGAACCTCACACGCAGCTCGCCACCAATTGACAACGTCGCCATTTTATTCCCACGTGGACACACATACGCTGAGAGCGCAACTCACTAGAACCGCGTTCATGCAGCTCAGTAGGCTTGACACCAACGCATGACACGACGCATGTGAGGAGGAAGGAAACACCATGACTCACATTACACTGAACAACGGTATCGAGATGCCCCTCGTCGGCCTCGGCACCTACCAGCTGTCCTCCGAAGACGCGCAGGCCTCGACGACTTACGCCCTGGACAACGGCTACGAGCTGATTGACACTGCCAACTTCTACGTCAACGAACGCGGCGTCGGCCGCGGCATGCGAGCCTCCTCGAAGGCCCGCGAGGATATCTTCCTCGAGACGAAGATCTGGCCTACGTCTTACGAGAGCGAGACCGCCATCGACGAGACGCTTGAGCGCCTGGGCACCGATTACATCGATCTGCTCCTCCTACACCAGTACGCTGGCGACATTCGCACCGGCTACCGTCATCTCGAGGAGGCCTACAAGGCGGGTAAGGTCCGTGCAATCGGCATTTCGAACTTCCCCATTGAGGAACTCCGACGTCTCCTCGGCGAGTCCGAGATCAAGCCCTCGCTTATCCAGGTCGAGTGCCACCCCTACTTCCCGCAGACCGAACTCAAGGCGCTCCTGAAGGAGCACAACATCGCACTGCAGGCGTGGTATCCGCTCGGCGGGCGCGGCAACGCCTCGATCATGAGTGAACCCGTCATCGCAGAGATTGCGAAGACTCACGGCAAGTCCCCTGCTCAGGTCATCCTCCGCTGGCACGTGCAGCTGGGACACTCGATCGTCCCCGGCTCCAAGACCCCGTCGCATATCGCTGAGAACCTCGACCTGTTCGATTTCGAGCTGACGAACGAGGAGATGGCGCAGATCAACGGACTCGACAAGGGCGAGCCGATCTTCCAGCGCACGCC
>NZ_JAPWCL010000014.1:0-69126 GCF_041433955.1 Pauljensenia sp. 20925_1_25
CCACACACGATGTGGACACCAACAAAACAAGGGGGGAACAGTGTTGAACACCAGTCTTGTGGTGGTCACAGCACCGGGGAAACGCCCAGCAACATTCCGAACCTGGAAGCTAAGCCCGGCAGCGCCGATGGTACTGCAACCGATAGGTTGTGGGAGAGTAGGACACCGCCACAACACACTTTAAGTCGAAGGGCCTCATCCAAACGGATGAGGCCCTTCGCGTATCAAGCGCAGCCCTTCCTCGCGGGTCGCGCACGCTTGTCAGAGGAATCGCAGCGCTGCGGCGCCATGGGACTTGTGTCCTAAATGATAGCGATTGTCCTTGTGTCTAACTTTTCCGCGATCTATAGTAGTTGATGTTTCAATAAGACTTTGAAAGGAAACATCATGACTTCCGTTGCTATCGTTCTTGGTTCCGTACGCCCCGGCCGCGCTGGTGAGCAGGTCGTCCGTTGGATCGAGGAGCAGGCCCGTCAGGTCGACGGCGTTGCGACCGTCTTCTTCGATCTGCGCGACTATAATCTGCCGCTCTTTGCTGAGGAGATGCCCCCGTCGATGCAGGCTCCTGAGCTGCCTGAGGCCGTTCGTCTGCGCACGAACATCGAGGCGCAGGATGCTGTTCTTTTCGTGACCCCGGAGTACAACCACTCCGTCTCTGCGGTTCTGAAGAATGCAATCGACTACCTGCCCCCGGCAACGCTCAAGGACAAGGCGGTCGGCCTCGTCGGATACTCCTGGTACGGTGCTGCAACGCCTCTTGAGCACCTGCACGAGATTGTGTCGACGTTCGGTGCTGACGTTCGTGAACAGCAGGTCGGTATCAACCTTGGTTCTGACTTCCAGGACGGCGTTTTCAAGCCCTCCGATGAACTTAATGCTCAGATCCGCGAGCTCCTTGCCTCTCTGGCGTGAGAGGCCTTCCTGAGTGGTGCTCTCAATCTTTGGGTGCGACGGAGTGTTATTCGGCCGCAGTCTGGCATGAGTTGTTGAACGTTCGGACGTGATGCGGCATCGCTCAAAGTGAAAGGGTGGGGTCCGGTTTAGCTACCGGACCCCACCCTTTTGTATGGCATCTGCTGTGAGCCATTAGATCCAGGATGGCAACCACATGTGTGCCCGCCAGAAGTCGTAGTCGACGACGTCGGCGCGCCACAGTGGCATGAAGTAGAGTGCGCATCCGAGGATCGCGACGATGAGGACCCCTGCCATGACGCGTCCGGTGATCACCGTGTGACGCGGCGGGAGAACGGCCTCGGGGACTCCATCCACCGTGACGAACCCGGCGAGCAGCGAGATCATCCAGGCGACCGCGAGGGCTACGAAGGGGACGAAGGCGACCGTGTAGAAGGTGAAGATCGTGCGGTGAGCGTAGAGAAGCCATGGAGCGTACAGCGCGAGATAGCCTGCCAGAATGACTCCCGAGCGCCAGTTCCGATACCACAGGGTCGCCACGATCACGACGAGCAGCGCTCCGATGCCGATCCACCAGAGTAGAGGGTTGCCCAGGGCAACGACGTTTGTTGCGCAGTTGCCGGAGGCACAGCCGGTAATCGTCGCGTCGTTAGCCCAGTGGAAGGAGGTCGGGCGCACCTGGGTGAGCCACATGTAGGGATTGGACTGGTAGGTGTGCGGGGTTGTCAGGCCGGTGTGGAACGTCCACATTTCCTTGTGGTACAGCCATAGGTCGGCGAGTGTGCCGGCGAATCCTGGAATGCCCGAACGGCCGTGCCCGTGGGCCTGGGGGTGCATAAACCAGCCGATCCAGGAGGCGATGTAGGTCAGGATCGCGCTGGGGACCATCAGGATGAATGCCCACCAGACGTCGGCGATGAGAGCGCCCCGGATGGGGGAGGGGTGCCCGAGTCGCCAGCGGTAGGTGACCTCGCGAATTGCGACGAAAAGGCCGAGGCACGCCAGGACGTAGATTCCGGACCACTTGACCGAGGAGGCGAGGCCGCACAGGATGCCGGCGGCGAGCAGCCAGGGGCGTCTGCCGGCATTGGGGCCGACCATGAAGCCGCGTCGATCGCGTCCGTGCAGGAATTCACTCAGGTCGTGCCATCCGCCGCGCGGAGCGCCGATGCCGTCCCATTCGGTGAGCTTGCGTGCCAGCATCGGTCGGGACATCTGCTGGTCCTTGACGAAGCAGAAGAAGGCGGCAAGCGCGAACATTGCGAGGAAACCGTCGAGGATAGAGGTGCGGCTCATGACGATGGCGATGCCGTCGGTCGCCAGGAAAAGCCCGGCGAGGAGGGTGAGGGCGGGGGAGCGGAACAGGTTCTGCGTGATCCGGCAGAGGAGGAACACGGTGATGATGCCGCAGATTGCGGTCGTGATGCGCCATCCCACGGGGTCTGTTTGTCCGAATATCTTCATGCCGATCGCAATGATCCACTTGCCGGTGGGCGGGTGGACGGGGTAGCCGCCCGCGGCGGAGAGCCCGGATACGTTGCCCGCGACGAAGGAGGCGTCGTAGTTGTTGGGCCACGTGCCCTCGTAGCCGAGCGTGAGCAGGGACCATGCGTCCTTCACGTAGTAGGTCTCGTCGAAAACGAGTGTGCGGACGTTGTCCAGGCCGGGCAGGCGGATGAGTGCTGCGACAATCGTCGCGATCACGGTCGCCGCCCAGTCGGCGGCGGGGCTGTGGAGGCGGGTATGCCAGGGGCTTGACTCGTTCGTTGACGAGGCCGTGGTTGGCTCCGCGAGGACGGTGGTCGCAGGGGAGTCCTCTGTTGGTGACGGATCCGCGGGCACGGGGGCTGTCTGCCTCGCCTGCGTGTTGTCGGCTGTCTGGACGTGGGTATCGGGTGCCTCGGCGTCCTCGGATGTGTCGTGGTGTGCGTTCGTTGTGTCCATTAGTGCCGAGTGTAGCTGTCTGTGTCAACGCGTGAACAATTGTCTGCACGTCTCTTGAGGGGTGTGGGCGGATGTGCACCGCGACAGTCTTGAGAATTATTCTCGAATGGCTCTATAATTTCGGGTACCCGAAAATATTCTAGGAGCGATGATGATCCTCTCAACAGCTCGCCGTGCGGCTATGGCCGTCCTGGGCCTCGCACTCGTACCCCTCGCTGCGTGCGCCCCCGCCTCCTCGGCCCACGGCCTTAAGATTGTCGCCACGACCACGCAGATCTGCGACTACGTCACCCAGATCGCGGCGGCCTCCACCGACCTTTCCCTGGACAAAACCGACGCCTCGGGCAAGCAATCCCACGTCGGCCCTGCCCCCGACAGCGCGGCCCTCACGATGAGCCTAACCTGCCTGCTGGCCCCCAATGCCTCGGCGCACGAGCATGAGATGACCCCCGCTCAGACCGCCGCCCTGGCTGAGGCCGACGTCATGGCCGTGTCCGGTGTCGACCTCGAGCACTTCCTCGACGACGCGGTCGCCTCCTCCGGCTTCCACGGACGCATGGTCGTCACCTCCGGCGTCCTGACCGCCGCCGACGTCGACAAGCCGGGTGCCCCCGACCCGCAGGCTCCCTACACGATTGACCGTGGCAACGAGCGCGTTGAGGTCGCCCCCTGGCCTTTCCCTCCGGAAAACGCGGGCGAAGAACCCGAATTCCGCTTCGACCCCCACGTGTGGACCTCGCCGGTGCGTGCCAGCATCCAGGTTGGTAACCTCGGCGCAGGCCTCGCTGCCGCCGCGCCCGACGCCGCCTCGTCGATCAACGCGGCCACGGCCTCGTACCTGGAGGACCTGGGTGCCCTCGACGCGTGGGTGGCGGAGGCGATCGAGACCGTGCCCGAAGGCCAGCGCGTCCTGTTCACCTCCCACGACGCCTTTGGATACTTCTCGGCTGACTACGGGATCCGCTTCATCGGCGCGGCCCTCACCGACTTCAACGATCAGCAGGACGCGACGGCCGACCACATCGCCTCCGCCGTGCAGGCCGTTAAGGACTCGGGCGCGGTCGCTCTGTTCGCTGAAAACTCGAACAACTCCAAGTCCATCGAGGCGATTGCGCGCGGTGCCGGTGTGACCCCTATCGTGGGCGACGACGCGCTCTACGGCGACTCGCTGGGACCGGAGGGGTCCGCGGGAGCCACCTACGTGGGATCGATCATCCACAACGTGCGCACGCTGACCGATGCGTGGGGAGGGACCGTCCCGGTGCTTCCTGATCGTCTGGCGGGTCAGTGATGTCTCACCTCGTTTCTTTTCAGGACGCGGCGCTGGGGTATGGGAATACCCCGGCGCTGTCCGGCCTGACCCTCGACGTGGATGAGGGCCAGGCCCTGGCGCTCGTCGGCCCCAACGGCGGCGGCAAGACCACGCTCATGCGCGGCATTGTCGGCGGCTGCTCGCTCCTGTCGGGCAGCGTGCGCATCGCCGCCTCGCGAATCGGTCTGGTCCCGCAGAGCGCTGACCTGGACCTGACCTTCCCGGTCAGTGCATCCGAGGTCGTCACCATGGGACTCATTGCCGAGGCCGGGTGGGGTCGGCGCATCACCGCTGACATGCGGCGTCGGGTGGGGGAAGCCCTCGAACGGGTCAACCTCTCCGACCGTGCCTCCCACCGATTCGGCACGCTCAGCGGCGGGCAACGCCAGCGAGTCCTCGTGGCGCGCGCCCTCGTCGCCCGGCCCGAGCTGGTCATGATGGACGAACCCTTCAACGGCCTCGACGCGCCGAGCCGCGACATCATCACGGGTCTGATCGCCTCTCTGACAGGTGACGGCGTGGGCGTCGTCGTCTCCACGCACGACCTGTCGCTCGCGCGCGACGTGTGCTCACGGGCGTGCGTGCTCGCCTCGCGGCTGGTGGCCCTCGGCCCAGTCGACGAGGCCCTGGCCCCCTCCGTGCTCGCGCGCGCCTACGGGTCGGGGGCCGACGAGGCGATAGCGGCGCTGTCATGATCGCTCCCTATCTGCTGCGTCCCATCATCGTCCTGGGATTGCTGGCCCTGGCAGCGGGGCCGGCTTCGACCCTCGTGAACCTGCGCCGAGCCGAGTTTGGTGCCGAGACCATGGTGCACGGCGTTTTTCCGGGCATCGTCGTCGGCATGGCTGTCGGTGGGCGCGAGGGGATTATCCCGGGTGGCGCGCTCTGCGCGGCGCTCATCGCCGCTTCGCTGACGGCGGCCTCGCGGCGCCCGCGCTCCTCCGAAGCGACCACGGCCGTGCTGCTGACCGCCTTCTTCTCCCTGGGCATCGTCATATCCCTGCGCATCGGTGACATGTCGGGACAGCTCGAGTCCCTCATGTTCGGTCGCCTCCTCGACATCACGCCTTCCCGGATGTGGACGAGCGCCGCAGTGCTCGTCGTGGCCGCCGTGGTCTTGGCGCTCACGTGGCGCGCCCAGATCGCTGTCGCCTTCGACCGCGAGGCCGCGCGTGTGTCCGGCATCCCCGTCACCCGGATCGACATCGCCTTCAACGCCGCGCTCGGTGCCATCGTCGTCGCAGCCTCGACGGCCGTGGGCGTCCTCCTCGTCGTCGGCTACCTCATTGTGCCGGGCGCTTTCGGGCGCGTGCTGGCCGCGGGGACGCGCTCGATGGTGGTGTTGTCGGGTGCCTGCGCCCTGCTTGGCGGCTGGGCGGGCTTCGGCGTCGCGCTGGTGCGTGCGCCCCGGCCCCTGTCCCCGCAGGCCTGCGTGGCCCTGGGCGTTCTCGCCTGTTTCGCGCTCGCATGCGCGCTCCGGCAGCTGCGCGAGGTTCGCGTGGGTCGGGACGAGGCCTCGGCGGGCTCTCAGGGAACCCTGACCGCGCGTGAAACGGTTCGTGAAACAGGGAAGGACCCGGTAAATGCGCGTGAAACGGCGCGTGAAACGCGATCCTCGGATCTGCTAGTGCTGGGGGAGGCATCGTGATCCTGAGCCTCCTCATCGTCCCCGCCCTGCACGTCACGCTCATCGGGGCTCTCAGCGGCCTCGTCGGCGCGTTCGCATACCTCGACCGGCGCATCTTCTTCGCCGAATCCGTCACCCACGGCACCTTCCCCGGCGCGGTCCTCGGCGTCGTCGTCGCTGCCAGCCTCGGCCTCGGCCATTCGGGCATGTCCGCCGCGCTCTACGTCGGTGCCTTCCTCGGGACGATCCCGCTGGTCGCACTCATGCGTTACCTCGCGTCGATCCCCGGGATCTCCAGCCAGGGGGCCGCCGGCATCGTCCTGACGGCGGGATTCGCCGCCGGGTACTTCCTGGCGACCTGGTTCAAGCCCCTGCCCCTCGCCGTCAGTTCCTTCCTGACCGGATCCGTCATGACCGTCTCGCCTGCGGACGTCTGGTGGGCTGGAGCCGTCCTGCTCCTCGCCGCGGTTCTCGTCGCCGTCGGACACCGCCAGCTCCTGGCCCACTGCTTCGACCCCGTCGAACCCGGCGCGGCGCGCGGGGCTGCCCGCAACGAACGCATTATTCTCGGGCTCATCCTCGCTGCCGTCACCGTCGCGATCCCCGCCGTCGGCACTATTTTGTCGATTGCGCTCATAGCCGCCCCCGCTGCGGCGCTCGCGCCCAGTGCTCGCAGCGCCCGTTCCTTCCTCATCGGGTGCCCCCTCCTCGGGGCGGCCCTCGGCCTAGCCGGCCTGGGAATCGCCGTGCCCGCTCGCCTCAGTGCCGGCGGCACCATCGCGCTCCTGTGCGCGGCATGCGTCCTCGCCTCCCGCGTGCCCGCGTGGATGAGCGCGCGAGGTACCGCTCGCCCGCGCGCCGCGGTGGCCTCCCACTGAGGGAATCCGGCCTCGGGCCTTCTCGGCATAAACGCCCGGCGTCGCGATGCGCGCGAAGGCCACCAGGCCTCGTTCCCGAGCGTGGAGGGTGGGCGGCAGTCATCCGTTGTCCCTTCAAAAACCCCGACAAACGCGGCGTCTAGGCGCTCGGTGGATGTCGACGCTTCCCTTCCCTCACCGAGCAGATCACAAGTAAACCTGCGCAGAGATCGTGACTCGAAATACCTGCTGACCAGGGATGTTGAAAAAAGCGTTCCTGAGCAATTAGACTGAGAAAAAATTACGTTTGAGCGAGGTCAACGAGACGCGGAAGCGCGGGGGAGGCACGATGACAAAAACCAGCGCGCAGATCGTCGTTATTGACGACCACCGCGTCGTCGGCCTCGGCGTGAAGGCCGCATTCGAAGATCGTGGTGCCGACGCATCCATTAGCTGGGCACCAACCGTCCGCGAAGCGTGGTGGAAGCGCGGGCAGGTCGCCATCCTCGACCTGCGCCTCGCCGACGGCTCTGCCCCCGACAAGAACATCGCGTACATCAACGGATACGGGATCCCCGTCGTCGTCTACACCTCCGGTGACGACCCCTACCTGGTGCGACGCGCGATCGCCGGCGGGGCCCTATCCATCATCCGCAAGACCGCGCCCCCCGACGACCTCGTCGAGGCCGTCCTCGCCGCCGCCGAAGGCATCACCTTTCCGACCCCGGATTGGGCCGCCGCACTCGACGCCGACGAAGACTTCGTCGCCGAACACCTCTCAGACCTCGAGGCGCACATCCTCGCCCACTACGCCTCCGGTGCGAGTTCCGCCTCCGTGGCGCGTGCCCTCAGCGTCTCTAAAAACACCGTCAACACCTACATCGCCCGAATCCGCGATAAATACAGGGAATCGGGACGCCCCGCCGAATCCCGTGTCGACCTCTTCCGACGCGCGGCTGAAGACGGCCTCGTCAGCTACTACGACTAATGCACCCGCGCGACCTCGGCCCCTACGCGCTGCACATGCAGCGCCTCATCGTCCTCGCCGCCGTCTGCGCCGCCGTCTGCACCACGATCCTCAGCGGACCCCAGCTGATCCCCGCCTCGGCCTCACCGTCCGACCTGGCGCAATGGGTGTTCTACTCACCGAACCTAATTCTTCCGCTCTGCGCCGGAGCGTGCGCGCTCGCCGCGATCATCAAAGCGGTAACCGCACGCAGACACACGCACATGTGGACCGATACCGGCTGGTTCATCCTCACGCGCCTCTACCTCGCGTGCTACCTGGCGCTCATCCTCGCGTGCGCGATCCTGCCAGCCATGCACCTCGGCTCCCCGGTGCCTCCGTATTATGTCCACGCCATCGCCTCCGACACGAACCCGATCCTGGCGCTCTACCCACTCGCTGCGATCAGCAGCATCGCAGTCCTGCGCGGACGCTCCACCGCCGCTTACCTCAGCGTCATCGCTCCACTGCAGATCATCGCCATGATGAGTGCCAACCCCGACAACAAACTACTCGAAACATCGGTTGGCCCCCTCTACTTCCTGCTCGTCGCCATGGCCAACGCGGGAATGCTCGAATGGACGCTCATGATCGTGCGCGGCCTCGACCAGACCCGCAGCAACGCACGCGACGCCGAGCGTGCGCTCGCGGGAGAACGCGCCCAGGGGCGCGCACGGTCGCGTAGCAACGGTCTCATCCACGACTATGTGCTCTCAGCTCTGATTCTCGCGTGTCAACGAGGCATCGACAATATTGAGGTACGCGCGGCAGCCCACTCCGCGCTGTGCGCCCTCGTCCCCGACCCACCCTCCAACGGGTTCATGGACGCCGCGCAGATGCGAGGGGCCTTCGAAGCCCTCGTACGCCCTCAGCAGTCGCGCTGGAGGGTCACATGTCACCTTCCCACTCAAGGCTGGCAGATCCCCGCCCAGGTGGGCACCGCTCTCGTCTCCGCGACCCACGAGGCGCTCAACAACGTTCGTCTCCACGCAGGATCTGACACCTCGGACCCGACCCAGCCTGCGTGCTGCCGCGTCGTCGTCTCAGCCGGGGCGGACTCCATACGCGTGACGATCACCGACACGGGACAGGGCTTCGACCTCGAACACCCCACCGAGGGGCGTCACGGCGTCCGGGACTCCATCGTCAATCGGATGGAGTCGGTCAGGGGACACGCAACCCTGGTCTCGCAACCCGGCGGAGGGACGTGCGTGACCCTGGAATGGCACGACCCCCAGAGTCGACGCTTCAGGCCGCGGCAGGCGATTCGCTCCGCCTTCGCCTGGCGGCCACACGCAGGCACGAACGACAAAGACCCGTCGCGCACCGCGTGGGATTCGCAGGTCCGCGCGGCCGCAGAGTCGCGCGGCGCGCGGCTACTTGCTCTCGTCGGCGTTGTTGTTCATAGCTATATGGTGGCGATCGAATTCAGCCACGGGGCCTACTCTCACAGGGGTCCCGTCATCCTCTCCCTCGTGATCATGGCCGTCGCAGGAACCCTATTGGTGGCACCGTGGCCCGACCGCGTGCCCCCGAAACTCGTGACGTGGGGGAGTGCTGCTGTGATCGGTGTGTCCAACCTGCTGGTGCTCACCCCGATTCGGGGAGCGTCCGCATGGCCGGGCTGGTCCGGGTGGAGCGCGGGCGCATCGATGTTCCTCGCTGCGCTGCTCCTCCTGCGTCAGCGCACGGCTGAGGCCGTCGTTGGTTGCGTCGGCTTTGTGGTCGCAGTCGCCGCCTGGGTTGCACTCTCAGGTAGGCCGCCCGGCCTCATCTTTACCTTCACGATCGGCCACATCATCACGTTCATGTTCTGGTTTGCTCTCGTGTCGTGGTCGGGCACCGTGACCTCCGCAATCGAACGAGCCCTCAAAGCCGAGGAGCAGGCGCGCCTGGAGAGGGAACTGCAGGTGAGCATTAATTCGGCCATGGCGGTCAAGCTCGCCGACGTGTCCGTTCGCGCGCGCGGGACCCTCGAGGCACTCCGGGATGAAGAAGTGACACCTGAGATCGTCATGGAGGCGCGTCTGCTCGAGGCGGAGCTGCGCGACGAGATCCGCGCTCCCTTCTTCACCGGGACCGCTGTCGTGGAGGCAGCGCGGCGCGCGCGAGGGCGCGGCATCGAGGTCCTCCTGCTTGATGACCGCGGCAACGGGGACCTCGGGGAGGATAAGGAGAACGAGGCCCGGCTGCGTGACCTCATCGTGGCGCGGGCAACCGCCGCACTTGACGAGGCCGTAGCCGGGCGCGTCGTCGTGCGTGCCTGTCCCGCGGGCAGACGGTGGGCCGCGACGATCCTCACCGACGCGGGGCTGGCCGTCGTGGAGTCGAATACGGCTCGCGCGAGTCGGTGACCTATAGAATGTGGGGGCCACCCAGTTCAGTGACCCCCACGTGCGTCGTGCCTCGTGCGTTGATTACTTGTTGATATGGCGCTCGAGCCAGGCCTTGAGATCCGGGTAAATCGACGGATTCTTGGAGAGTGCCGACCACAGGTCCGGCCTCGTGCGGGCGATCGTCGCCTGGACATCCCACGGCGTCGCCGGGTCGAGTGCATCAGAGACGGAGAACTCGGACGCGCGGGCGGGTGCCGCGCGCGTCATGTCGAGGTCATCATCGTCGTAGGCGGTGACCGGGGCCTGCTGAGGCTGAGCGATGTCCGGTGCCTGTTGGGGTGCCGAGACCTGCTGGAGTTCGGGGGCTTGCTGGGGTGCCGGGGCTTGCTGCGGGGCAGGTGCGGGCGAAACGAGCGGGCCAACCGAGAACGGCTGATTTACCGGGGCAGCCTCAGTAGAGGTCGCGAGCGAGCCAATCGAGATCGGGCGGTTGAGTTCTTCTGCTGCGCTCTGGCGCGGTGCCGGGGGTTCCGGGGCCGGTGGCATCGACGGCGCAACCGCTGTCGGCGCGGGATCCACTGCGGAGGGCGAGACGGCGGCGGGCGTGTGCACCTGCTGCGCCACGGCCTCGTACCTGTCAGGCTGAGCACCGTTGATAGCCGGGGGCTGCGAGAACGCCGGTGCCGCAGGCGTCGTCAGAATGCTCGGCGCCACTTGAGCGGCGGTGGTGGCCTGCGCAACCCACGCCTGGTAGGCCTGCGCCTCCGCAGCGTTGGCGGCGGGCGGACGCTTCCACGGCTCGGGGTCCTCGGCGGCGAGGGGATCGGGCAGAGCCGCAGGGCCGAAGAAATCCAAGGCCAGGACCGCTACCGCACCACCAACGATGAACAGCGACGGAAGGAGCCTGTGATCCTCGTCGGACAGCAGGAAAAGCCATGGCAGGCCGATGGCGAGAAACGCCAGTGCGATGAAGTGTGGGGTAGTGTGTTTCATTTCCACTTCACCTTTCCTTGTTCACTGATGATCTCGCAGTACGGGTCACATGCCCTCATCGCCCTGATGACGCGCCGTTCCAGATTGGCTAGGCTCCTGGCCTCGGGCACCAGACCGTTGAACTGCAATGCTTGGACGACGCTCCACAGGAGCTGCGTGCCTTCTTTGTCGGTGAGCAGCGTTGCAGACCACTGCGTGAAGGTCAGGCGGCCCTTCGATTGGAAAATGAGACCGGTGGGATCGTCCGAGCGCCATTTGAAGATGCTGGCGGGCCACCACAGCGGGGCCTTTTCGCTGGCCGGGACATCGATTGCCTCCCACGCAGCCTCTAGGAGCGCGTGAGCAGACACTGATTTCGGTGTAATGAGGTGTGTTCTGCCCACCGCCCCCTCGCCCTCGCGGTGCGTCTTCCGGAAAATCAGCTGGGTGATCTTCGCGGAGATTTCCTGACGCAGCCGGATCCACCCATACACGAGGAAACCGAGCGCGACGATGATGAGGATAGGTAACAACACTTCCATGTTGTGTTCTCCTACTGTGCGATGAGTGCCTGAATAAGCGCGGGCAGCCGCGTTGATTCTGAGGTGGGGAAAAGTCTCTTCTCGACGACCAGTTCTTCTCCCTCGCGGCGCACAGCTGAGACAGTGTCTGTGATTTGGAATCCGCGGGAGATCTCTCCCCGGGAATCGAGAACAACGAAACCGGAGGCGTCGGTTCCAAGCGACTCGTCGATGAAACTCATGCACGTCGATTCAATGACCTCGGCCAACACATCCGACGTGATGTGGTCGATGCGGTGGATGCCCATCGGCATGCGTAGGTCGCTGAGCCACGTCTCGTTGTCGTTCGTCAGAATGAACAGCTGGATGTCGGGAATCGCCAGCTCGCCGTCGGTGGTGATGTACATGGTCGCGATCGTGCGTGTTGCACTGCCGTAGCCCGCGATGACTTCGAGATCAGGGTGGGGGCCTTCCTCCGTCGCCAGCCCACGCACGAGGAGTGAACGGATCCCACGGTTATCCGCTTCATCGCGTGAGTCCGTGGGAACGGTCATAAGCGGCCAATTCCACCCGTCCTTGATCCGACCGATGGTAACCAGTTCATCGTCAGTAAGGAGGATCGTCATATCAGAACAGCTTTCTAATTGTAGTGAAAACGGAATTGCCCAGGTTTATTGCGCCGCCCCGGACCACTTGAGAGGCGCGCCCGATGAAGTCCTTTGCGGGCTTTTCGCCAGTGCATTCAGCCATAGCATCAAATACGCTGACGCCTTTGGGCCAGGGGCCACTGCTCACTGCTTTTGAAGCTTCTTCTCCGATAGTTTTAGCGGCCTTCAAAGCGGTTCCAGCTAGGTGTGGGGCACTGCCGAATGGCGCGTTTTGCAAAAGACCACCAGCCAGATCCACTCCGGACGAGAATTTGTCATAATCGTTTCCGTTCGACATGGCATTCCAGAAATTCTTGGTGTCATTGACAGAGCCGATAATGCCTGCACCCTTGAAGAAAGCGTTGAGTCCTTTTGCGCCTCCAATGGAGGAGAGAAGAGCAGCGTCTTTGGGTTTAAGGGCTGTATTGAACAAATCCCACATGAGTCCGTGAGGCTTTGTTTCCTCCAAGAGGTTATTCAAATCCTGGAGATAATCACGTGAGCCGGAATTTGTGCCCCCGCCTGAGTGTGAACCACCACCACCGCCGGAGGTGCCCCCTCCCGAGGATCCTCCACCCGGTGATGATGCTTGCTCCTGCTCGTTGGCGTTGCGGGTCAGAGAGTCCGCACTCTTGCGCAGTGCTTCAGCAACCTGACGGACTTTCGGTGCGAGGTCCGATTGCCACTGGTTTCGGAAGCTGTCGGCGTCGGTACCTTTCCAGGGGCTTTCGGTGATCTGTCGGGAGAGCCCCTGGGTGATGGTGGACTCCAGGTACTCCGCCTTCTGGCGGAAGGTTTGCGCTGTCTTGCGTAGCTGTTCAACATCTGCGCCGACGGCTGCCATGATGACTCCTTCTGCTTAGTCGATCATTCTTGTGTGTCCGGTGAACGGGCGTCACGCTGAGATGATGGGGCTCCGACACCGGTGGAGACGGAGCCCCATCCGGAGAATCACCTGTTCGAGATATCCTGCTGCTCGCGTGCGTTTTGCGAGGCCTTCTGGCTTGCGTCCTTGAGAGACTGCGAAACCTGGCGCAGCTTCTGGGTCAGGGAAGAATTCCAATCGTTACGGAACTGGTCAGCGTCCTGTCCCTTCCACTCCGTCGACTGCATCGTGCTGTTCAGCGTGGTGATGATGTTGTCGATGTCCGACGCCTTCTGCTGCAGCTGACGAGACAGGTTCTGTACCTGCTCCACATCCATACCGACGAATGCCATCAGAGTCTCCTTTGTGTTGTGCCCCGCCGTGGTCGGCGGAGTCTTTGTGGGTTTCCCCTCGTTATTGATTTTGGCAATACTGATAGTTACTGGCAATGGGGACTAGTCCCCATGTCGTGTCACATGCGGGGGAGCTGGACTTTCCAGATCTTTCCGTTCTGTGTAAAGAATCCTCGGCCAGGACTCATCTCGCGTCCGGGCAAACCAGGAATCGGCGTGCCAACAACCCCATCGCCATCCCCGAGCGAGGGGCACAGAACCAAGCCTGCACGCCCACCTCGCATCAACTGGCCGAGCGAACCTGAACGTGACCACCCGGGCAGATCCGCCTCGGCGATGACGAGATGCCCGTTCTGTTTGGCCGCCACGATAGCGTTCTGGATTGGTTGATCTGCGTTTCCGTAGGTGAAGTCACCCAGCCCTTCAATAACGAGAACCACTCCCGGGGCATCCTCAGGGGCTGGTGCCTGGAAGAAGGGTTCCGACGCGGTCAACAATTCAGCAACGGCATCAGCGCCGCGAGCAGTCGACTCCCACACCGGATCCTCCGCCAGCGTGGAGCGCCCGGATGATGCGTGCAGGAACCGCGAGTACGGGTACGTTGCATGGAGGGTATGGACCAACCACGCTAGCGCGTTGGAACGGCCGGTCTGTGGGCCTCCACCGATAGCGAGTGTGCCGACAGCCCTGAATGAGAGGGGCGCGAGGGCCTCCGCCTCCATACCAATGACCGGGTACCCATTGAGCGAGGCGGGGATCGAATCGGCTGTGACCAGGGTGGGAAGGGAACCGATTGGCGTCGGTCGAACCCGGTTGCGCAGCACACCGATCGACGCGATTTCTTCCATCATGCGGGCTTGGGCGAGGGGATTGACGTTGCTGCCCAGAACAGCCAACTGCAGCACGTTGGGGTTGCCGACCTGCATGGCGCGTCCGGGGGGACTCGTGGGGGTGAGCACGTCCTTGGGGAGGCCGAGGTTGAGGTAGGACTCCTCATCGGTCATTCGTAGGACGATCTTGCGCTGGAAGTTTGAGGCGAGAGAGGTAGGGATCGCCTGCGTGCGATCCGCGGTGACAGCGACGTGGACGCCGACTGCGCGACCGTCGAGGAGGATCTGCTGGAAGCGGGTCCAGAGCCGTGCCTTGGCGGTGGTGGACTGGTACTCCTCGCTGAAAGCACCGATCCCGTCGACGAGAAGGAGCAGGCGAGGCTCGTCTTTCTTGCCGGAAATCTTTCGGTAGAAGGTCAAGTCGGAAGCGCGTACTTTCGAATATCGGCTTGCCCTGTCGTCGACAATGGAGCCGATCAAGGTGAGCAGACGCGTAACGCGTTCCTCGTCGTCCCCGGGAACGACGTCACCAACGTGCGGCATCACCTTGATCATGTCGAGGCCGCCGCCCGCGAAGTCGAGTCCGTACACCTCAACAGGTCCGGAATTAGGAGTGATCGCTGCCGCGACGGCCAGCGACCGAAGCGCTTGCGTCTTGCCGGAACCCGATGCTCCGTAGTAGGCGATATTGCCTTCTTTATCGGGCAAAAAATACTCGGTGATCTGATCCTGCTCGGCGGGTGCGTCAAGAACACCGAGGACCAGCTCGGAGTCACGTCGCTGCTTGAGTTCCGAAATGTCGTAGGTGGGCGCAAGCTCGGACAGCCAAGGTTTACGCGGCTGCGGAATGCCAGCCATCGCGGCGGCGCTCTTAAGGGTTGCGACGACGCGTTGAATATCCGTGGCGACGTCGTCGCCCGGACGGGGGAGCTTCGGCGTGTGCCACTTAGGAGTCAGACCAAACCCGAGCTGTTCCACCTCGACGGAGACGGTCTTGACGTCCTCAACTGTTTTCGCCCCCGGGTAACCGCTCTGGAACACGGAAATACGTCCGGGACCGGTCTTTGCGGCGGCGCGGCCGGGCGCAGACTGGGGGAAGTGAGCAGCCATGGTGTCTCCGAGAACGTCCTGAGAGTCGTCCGTGTCTGCCATACGTAGGGCGACGCGCAGGTTCGTGTTCGCTCGAAGGTTGTCCTTGATGACGCCCGAGGGACGCTGCGTCGCGAGGATGAGGTGCAGGCCGAGGGAACGTCCACGCTGGGCGACGTCAACGACCCCGTCGACGAACTCGGGGACCTCGCTGACCAGGGCTGCGAATTCGTCGACGACGATGATCAGGGACGGCGGACAGTCGGGGTCTCCGGACTTCTCCAGGGTGACGAGGTCCTTGGCGCCCTTGCTGTTGAGCAGCCTCTCTCGGTAGGTGAGTTCTGCGCGCAGCGATGTGAGGGCTCGTCGGACGAGGAAGGGGGAGAGGTCCGTGACCAGGCCGACGAAGTGCGGGAGTTCGGTGCACTGGCCGAAGGCTGAGCCGCCCTTGTAATCGACGAAGAGAAAAGACAAACGGTCGGGGGAGAGCGTCTGAGCCATGCCCAGAACCCATGCCTGGAGAAACTCGGACTTGCCAGCACCCGTCGTACCGCCAACTAGGGCGTGTGGCCCCTGGGTACGCAGGTCGAGATGCAGTGGGGCCCCGGCTCCCATACCCACCAACGCCGCCATGGACATCTCCGGGACTGGTGTGTGGAGGGCCCCGGGTGTGCGGTCGATGATCGAATGGGAGGCACGCCAGTGCTCGATGACTGCCTCCGGGTTATCCGCGAGTTCCTTGCCGGTGAGGGTCACGTATGAGATCGCGCCGGGCAGATCCGAGTCGTCGTCGACAGGCACTCCGCCGTCGATAACAGGTGCGAGCGAGCGGGCGAGGCGGATGATGTCCTGTCGGCCGACGCGGTCCACAACTATGCCGGACAGGACACGGGAACCGGAGACGTCGCCGATTGACGCGGTTCGTTCCTCAACAGCGACGAATGAGCGGCATGCTGCGGGAAGATTGGCAAAATTGGAGGCGCTCCAGACGAAGTAGATCCCGTGATCGGGGCCGAGTTCGGCGATGCGGTTGAGGCGGGCGATGTCGGTGGTAGCGTCGTCGACGAAGACGATAACGGCGGGGATGATGTTCGGATAAGAGACCCCAGCATCGAGTGGCGTTCCGCTTTCCCGAGGTGACCGTGACGGGGAATCCGATGACGCGCTCTGCCCGTGGCTGATTCGGGCCTCGAGCACTCCTTCCAACGCCTCGAGAAGCAAAGCACATGAAGGAGAATCTGCCGCGAGGTGAATAGATGAGCCGAGCGGTGAATGCGGGGACGCTGCATGAGGGAGCCATTCGAGCCAATCCCAGACACCCACACGTGAGTTGGACGTCATGCACACTGTGACGACCTCGGCCGGGGAGTATTCAGCGGCGATCTGGGCACCGATTGCCATCTGGACCTGTTCGAGCCAGCTGCCTGCACCACACAGTCCCAGGCTCCCAGCGGCACGTAGGTCCGCGACGACGGGGACATCGGAGATCGTCGAGAACTCTGCGCGCAGCTGTCGAACACGCTCGAGGCAGTCGGGTAATCCTTTTCGATTCCCGTGGTCTTCGAACTCTGATTTCGACAGATCGGTGCCGATTCCCAGCCGGAGTTTGAGGAACTCCGGATGCTCGGGTCGGCGCAGCCACAGGGAACCATCCCTGCGCAGCGCGCCCGCGATCACCTGATCGATCGGGGGGAATTGCGAGTGGCGGGCCTCCCGATCAGCGTCTTGGTGTGCCTGGAGTTCCTCGCGAATTGCCTTCAGCGCCTGATCGAAGTGCAGGCGCTCTACTTCCAGAGCTTTCTTAGCCTGGCGTTTTTGATCCCACGACGAACCGAGCATCATCAACGGGCTGAGGGCGACGAAGAGCACCGAGTAGAGCTGGCGGGTGATAGCGAACATGACAGCGCCCATGACGAGGGGCATCAGCAGCGCGATTACGGGGAAACGCGTGGGTTCGGGGTGTTCGGGCAGATCTGGCAGCTTGAATCGGCGTGTTCCAACTCGAGGGAGCACTTGAGGGGGACGGTTGAACGCAATGTCGGTGGATTCGCCAACGGACTCGGGTTGCCGTGTTTGGATGAGCTGGATCTGCGTGTCACCCAGGGTCACGATGTCGTCTGGTTTCACCCTCGCCTTATGCACGCGCTGGTCGCCGAGGATAGTGCCGTTGGCTGAGTTGAGGTCTCGTATCTCGATTCCCGATCCAACGGTAATGCGCGCGTGTTTCTTGGACACGCGGGGATCAGCGAGGGTGATCGCGCAGGATGGAGAACGCCCAATAACCGTACCGCCGAAGGGCAAGGGAACTCGCATCCCCTTGTCGGGGCCCGCGAGGATTCGGAGTTCACCAGCGACTCCGCCCGTGGGGACCGAGCCATCGGTGGAAGCGATGTCGATGAGGGAACCTGAGTGGAGGACAGTCTCAGTCACGAATGCTGTCGAAGGCAACACAGACACGACTCGTCCACCGATGGGATCGAGAATTCTCAGGGTGACCGACTCGGGATCGATCGCCGGAGCGGCACCCTCCGGACCAGCGGCAGCGAGGACAGCAGCAACATCTCCGACCGTCGCCGTTGCATCGGTGGTGACCAGCAGGTCGATATCCTCGCGGGTACGCCCGCGCAGTGTCAGTTTGATCTTCATCGCCGGTCCTTTCCGGTGAGTGCATCGGGTGTGCTGTTGCGTCGTTTCTCGTCGTCAAGCAGATACAGGTCGCTGCTGGAAACCAGCCGCGCCGCGACCGCGTATTCGACGAGCCGAACGCGTCGGTGCGTCGCCAGCGACCCCGGCCTGCCCCGCATGCCGGGCACTCCCATCCGATCGAGCTTGTCGGCGACGTTGTCGAGCTTTCGGTTGAAGCGGGTGATCGGCCACCCCAGCCGCGCAGCAGCCTCGGCATTGCGCGGGATATCGGTCGCGCCGGAACCTGCTTGCGTCAGCCAGGGTTCGCACAGCGCCAGGATCAGCAGGTACTGCGACGGCGTGAAACGTGCTTCCCCGACCGTGGCCTCGCCGGTGTCGGCGGTGGGGGCAGCGTAGCTGCGGAATGTCGTCCCGCGCACGGTGATGGAGAACTCGTAGGTCGTTGGCCCGGCCGCGAACACGACGACGGCCGACTCGAAGACCAGGGGGATGCGCGCCCCGGGCCCGACCCGAGCCTGCATGGACCCCGAGGCGTCGGCGACGGTGACCGCAATCCGCGACCCAATGTTGTCCAGCCACCACAGGCCGTCGTGGCAGCTGACCCGCACAAGCCTGCGGTGCAGGTAGGGGTTGTCGTCGATGCACAGGTCGGCCTCGCGGCCGATCAGGAACTCCTGGTCGGCGCGAACCTCGTAGATTTCGCCGCAGTAGTCGATGACCGCGGATACGTCCTCGGTGGACGTCGGTTGGATATTCGCCGCACTCATGGCGTCTCCACACATTCGATGGCCTCGTTCGAGGAGCGCCCGTCCGAATTGCGCACGGCGACCGACAGGCAGGTGCGCCCCGGCACGACCGGAACGGTGACCGTCGTCTCCTTCGTCTGGCGCACAGGGTGGTCTTCCTTGGGGTCCTCGACGTGGTACAGGTACGTGGTTCCCGCGACGGCCGCGTCCCACGTGAAGGTGACGCCCTCCGGGGTGACCGTGCCCGCCAGGCCGGTAATCGACGCGTTCGCGTTGGCGGAGGGCAGCCCGTCGAGTGGAGGCGCATCAGGCGAGGACTGGGCCGGAGCCACCGTGCTTCCTTCGCCGCGCAGTACCGTCCACACGCCGAAGGCGACGCCGCTAACGAGGAGAAGCACGAGCAGGAACCCAGCCACGACCGAGCCGAAGCCCCTGGAGGGAGCCTCCTCGGCCTCGTCCGTCTCAGAGGCCCGAGGCGCGTTCTCACGCGTGGACACCGCGTTCGCGGGACCGCTCTGCGGCGCGCTTGCCGGAGCCGGGGCCGGGTCCACCTTCGCCAGGACGGCGACCGTGCGGTCGTCCTCCTCCTCCGGGGTGGCCGAGGCCGGGGCGTGGGAGGAGAACACGGCGATGGGCGCTGCGCAGGTCTCGTCCCCCTCCTCATCCTCAAAGGTCCCGGTTGGCGCTTCCACCCCCATTGCCTCGAAGGGCGTGGGGGTCAGGCGCAGCGAAGACTGCACGTTTTGAAGCGCGAGGGCGAACTCCCGCGCCGACTGGTAGCGCCGCTTGGGGTCCTTGGACATCGCAATCGCGAGGATGCGCTCGAGCTCCGCGGGCACGTCGGTACGGCCAATAGCGGGCACCGGGGAGCGCAGCACGCGGTTGAGTACGGAGAGATCGCGGTTGTCCCCTCCGGGAATCTCAAAGGGGGAGTGGCCTGTGAGGATACCGTGCACGGTGGCGGCCAGGGAATAGACGTCGATCGTGGGACCGAAGGGGCCCGTGCCGTCCTGCTGCTCCGGCGGCGCCCACTGCACGGAGAAACCGCCCGGGGATTCCTCGCCCGTTCCCGTTTGCGCGGCGACGCCGAAGTCGCTGAGGACGGGGTGCCCGAACTGGGTGAACAGGATGTTCGTGGGCTTGATATCGCGGTGGATGATCCCGCGCTGGTGGAGCGTCTCCACCGCGCCAGCGATGCGCACGCCGACGTCGAGGGCCTGGGCCACGGGGATGCGGTGTTCCTTGGAACGTCGGCCCAGGTGAGGCGGCGGACAGTACTCCATGACCAGGTAGTGGCGACCGTCGTCCGCGATTCCCCCCGTGTAGAAGGACACGATGGACGGGTGATTGGCGACCTGGGCCATCAGGTTTACCTCGGCGTCGAAGGCCGCCGAGGCCTGGGCGTTGGAATCCGGACGCAGGACCTTGACCGCCACGTCGCGTTGGGGCATCTGCTGGCGGAACAGGTAGACGTCGGCGAAACCGCCCGTGCCGAGGTGACGGACGAACGTTGCGCCCGGGATTGCCGGGGGATCGAGTGGTTGTCGCATTACGCCTCCATCCGGAATGAGATGTTCTCGCCGAGTTCCACGACGTTCCCCGGCTTGAGGACCATGGCCGCAGACCCGTCCAGGCGGACGGGGGCCTGCCCGGGGCGCATCAGCAGAGTGCCGTTTTGGGAGCCGAGGTCGTGGAGCCGCACGTCCCAGTCGTCGATCCGCAGCTCACAGTGGCTGCGAGAAATCTTCTTGCCGGGACTCGGGACGATGACCAGCCGAGCGGGGGCGCGACCGGCGCTCGGGGTCGAGCGGGGACGTCGCCCGATAATGATGTCCTGATCGAGCGCGACCTCTTCCCCCGTCGACAGGACGATCCGTCCCAGGTCGGGGCGCGGGACGGTGACGGAGCTGTTGCTCAGCGGAGACGAACAGATGCGACACGACGAGGCGTGGGTCGGGTTCGGGTGCCCCTTCTCGCACAGGACGGCCAGGACCTGCGGACCGACCGCGGTCTGGGACGACTGCGCCGCGGGCATGTCCGGCGCGGTGTCGGCGGCGACCCGGCGGGCGTACTCGCGCAGCTCGCGGGCACGCTCCGGGAGTGCAGTTCTTCCGTCGTGGTCACCCTCGGTCGGCGTTGCCGTCAGCCGTTGGTAGGCGGCGCTCGGCGCTTCCACCGGTCCGGGGGGCGTACTTGGCGAGAGTCCAGGAACCGAATCGATGAAGAAGGCGCCCGGTGGTAGGTCGAGCGGCGCCTCGCGTTCTGGTGCCGAGACAGGCGGATCCAAGACCGCCGGGCCGGGGACGGGCGGGACCGGGTCATCGATGACGGGCACGGGGGCCTCCCGGTGCTCTGCCTCAGGCTGGGAGGCGAACGACGGGGGCTCGGGGACAGGGTCGTCGTCGATGACATCGGAGTTTTGAACCTGCCTGACGGCCGCTTGCTCGACGGAATACTCCGGACGCTCGGCACCGTAGAGGTATTCGAAGCGGGAACGCACGCCATCCTCCGCTTCCAGCTCGAGGGGGTCGTCCGCCGCATCGTCAGCGGTCGCTTCGAAGGGCGGCGTGTCGTCGGCGGCGTCTTCGGCCTCGTCCACGGGGTCAGGCTCGGGTGTCTCGTCCTCGCGCTCGTACCAGGGGACTTGCGTTTCTTCTCCCGAGGCCTCTGAGCCAGATGGCTCGTCGCCGGCAGGATCGGGGTCCAGGGACGTCGGCTCAGCGATCACAGGTTCTGCCGCCGCGTCCTCCGGCTGGGATTTCTCCTCCTCGTCGGACGGAGACGCAAACTGTGCGAAGAAGGCAGCGGCGGGGGAATCGTTGTCCTCGGCAGACAAGGAAGCATCGTCGGCGCTCGCGGAGGAAGTGGGCCCGGAGGAAGCGGGGGAGACCTCGTCCCAGCCTGCGGACTCGACGGGGGAATCGGCAGGCGTGCCGCACGCTACCTCACCGACCGTGCCCGACGCGAGCGTGGCCACGGGCAGGACGGCGCTGATCACCTGCCACCGGCAGGCCTCGGACGCGGGGCCGTCCACCGGCGTGGCGATCCGCCAGCCGGAATGCGTGCGGAAGCGGTGCTCAGACCACGTGATGACGCTGCCCCCGCTCACGGACGTCGGCCCCTCCGGCCCGTCGACGACGACCTCGAAAGCTCCGCGGACAGCGATGTGTGCTTCGCTCGACTCGTCGATGAGCGCGACGAAACTCGGCAGCGCGGCCAGGTTGGCGGCGAAGGCGGAGGTCAGCTCCTGGAGGAGGACAGCCAGGTCCGCGCCCTCCAGCATGAGCTCCCAGAATCGCTGGGCAAGCGCCTCATTGCCGGGCTCGAGGGCGACAATCCCGCGCTCGGTCACTGCGGCGGGATAGCCACCCGGCGTCCACGTACGTTTACGCATGCTGTTCCTCCACTCGCGTTGCATCCGCCAGTTGATGCGTCTCCATCGGCTGCGAGTCCGCGTCTCCGGCAGAGTTGACGGTCACGTCGTTATCGACGGTTTCGTCGCCGGTACTCGACTGACCCCACTCGGGCTCGGCCTCGAGGACATCCACGATGACGACGGTGACGTTGTCCTTGCCGCCGGCGCCCAGCGCCTGGGCGATCAACTCGTCGGCTGCCTGCTCGCGGTCCTTCACGTGGCGCACGATCATCTCGATGAGCGCGTCCGTCACCTCTCCCGACAGCCCATCGGAGCAGATCACCCACCGGTCGCCGCGGTGCACGGGAACCATGAAAATGTCGGCGCTCACGTCATGGGTGGATCCGGCTCCCAGCGCGCGGGTGATGATGTTTCGGCGGGGCAGCGCGCGGGCCTCGACGTCGGTCACGCAACCCGCGTCAATGAGTTCTTGGACCTCGGAGTGATCGACGGAGATCTGCTCGAAGCTCCCCTCGGAGAGCAGGTACGTCCGCGAGTCTCCGATGTTGAACACGGCGGCGCAGGGCTTACCCCGGTACTCCTGGAAGGCGATGCCCGTCAGGGTTGAACCCGGTGCCCGCGAGCCCGTTCCCAGAGCCGCGACTGCCAACGCCGCGCGGGATACCGCGGCCGAGAGTAGGGCGGGGGTGGTGAACTCGCCCGGAGCCAACGAGTCACACACGGTGTCGACGACGACCCGAGAGGCGACGTCGCCCGCGTCGTTTCCTCCCATTCCGTCCGCCACGAAGTAGGTGGGGAAGGAAGCCCCCCACGAGTCCTCGTTGTGCGTGCGGCGGCGTCCCACATCCGTGCGGGCAGCGTGCGCGACGACGACCCGAGAACCCCCGGGGCCGACCGCTTCGACACACTCGTTACCCATTGATGACCACGCTCCGCTGCCCGTACCGGACGGTGTCTCCGGGCGCCGCGACGACGGGGGAACCGGGCACGACAGGTGTCTCCTGGCCGTCGGCGCGCACGACGACCGTGCCACCGGTGGAGTGCAGGTCCTCGACGAGAACCCCCTCACGCGTCGCCGTGAGCACGACGTGAGTCTTCGATACCGTCCGATCCGGGTCATTGACGGGCACGGGGGAGGCAGTGGGGCGCGAGGCCGGGGCGACCGGGTTGCGCCCGAGCACGATCGAGCCGCCGAATGGATAGTCCACGCCCGTGTCGAAGGTGACCCGAGCCGTGTCGTAGCGCACCCCGAGCTGCGTGCGGTCGTCCTCCTCGTCGGGGGAGTAGGAGGCGGCCGGCCCGCTCCCCGAATACGAGGACGAGGGCGGGGTGAAAGACAGCGGCTGCGCGTCCAGCTCGGGGGTGGGCGAGGCGTCAACCGCGCCAGAACTCGACCACGGCGTCGTTCCGATGTAGTCCGAGGACGGCGCGGGCGTGCTCGCCGCAGGCGAGGGAGCAGGGGAGAACGCCGGATTCGGATCGGGAATCGCACTTCCCCACGGCACCTCTGCCGTCTCCTTCTCCTGGGCGGGCACGGTGGGGACGGGCGGCAGGGAAGCGGCGGCCGAGGCCGTCGCGTTCCATGGGTGGACCACCGGCTCAGGCTCCGCCTCCGGCTCGGGCGCGGCTGTCCTATAGGGGTCGCGTCCGGCCCTCGTGTTAATCGGGACGATACCCAGCGTGCGGTCGAACCACGTCCGGTTCATCTCGTCCATGCTGGCGAAGCAAATGATGATGGAACCGACACCGAAGGTGAGCGTACCGATGAAGGCCTGCAGGAGGAGTTTGCCGAGGCCCGCCCACCCCGCGGGGACACCCGTGTCGTAGCGGACCCACCGCACGCCGGTCAGCCCCATGAGAGGACTCGCACCTGTGCGCACGAGCCTGATGACCACAAAGCCAAGCCACGCGAAGGCCATCACGCCAGTAACAATGTTCAGTGTGTTGAACGCATCCCGTGACATCCTGTAGATGACCAGCAAGTAGAAGGGGGCGAGGGTCAGCAACACATCGAGCGTGCCGTAGATGATGATGGCGAGAATACGCCACGCCAGTCGGCGCCCGAGGCTGACCGCGACCGTCCCCGCCAGGTGTGCGGGAACCTCGACCGAGGGCTTGCCCGGAACCGTCATTTCATACATTGTCCGTGCCTTTCAGAGGTGTTGCTTCGCCGTCAGCCGCTGTCTCTGTCTGTCGCGCACGCCACTGGGCGAGCAGTTCGCCGAGGGAGTCGAGGCGCACGCGCAGCGGAACCCGGCGCATCCGCAGGGAACGCGTCGACAGGAACGCCCAGTAGCGCCGATACCAGGGCGTCTTCCCCGAAATCGCGGCCACGACCTCGTTCCTGATCTCCCAGGAACGCTCGGCACCGCGCCCCTGACCGCCCGCGTCGGAGAAGACGACAGAATCGAGCGAACGGGCCATGGACACCAGGTCGGTGCATTGCTCGTCCCACCGGTGGAAGCCAGTGTCGTCTGGGATGTCTGCGCGGCGGTCCTCGAGGCGCGCGTCGATGGCGCGCGCCTGGGTGAGTCGGGTCGCCCCGAGGGGCACGCGCAGGCCGGTGTCCGTCGCGTAGTCGACGACGTCCTCCCATGCGCCCGCGGCGCGTTCCTCGTCGGACCCCTGAGTGCGTCTGCGGCGTCGACGCAGTGCCTTGAACAGGAGCAGACCCCAGATCGGAGAGAGCACCAGGATGCCCATGACGCCCCACCCCAGGATCGCCAGGAGGATACCGATCCACGCGGGCCAGCCGTCTTCGTCATCGTCCGAGTCGTCGAAGGTGTCCGGCGGAAGCTCCGCCGGATCCTGCGGTGGGTCCGGCGGCTGGAGGACCTGGGGCTTCGGATCGGGCTTGGGCTTGGGGACCTCCGTCTGAGGCACCTGGTCGCGCGGGGGAGTCGGGTCAAATGGGACCCATCCGACGCCCTCGAAGGGGACCTCGACCCACAGGTGCGTGTCCTTGCCTGTCATCGTCACCGGTCCCGAGGCCGGGGTCTCCGGGTGAAAACCCATGACGATCCGGGCGGGGATCTGCTGAGAGCGCAGCATGAGCAGCATCGCGACCGCGTACTGGTCGTCGTCGCCGATGAACTGATCGGCGCTCAGGAAGTCCTCGATGCGTGAGGTGCGGTGGCCCGGCAGGGAAAGCTGGTCGGAGCCATCGGAGTAGAACCCCTCGTCGTGGAGGGTGCGCTGAATGGCGCGGACCTGCGCGATACCCGGCGCGGCGTCGCCGATCATTTCCGTGGCGGCGTCGGCGACCTCGGAGGGGACTCCCTCGTCGGCTGCTGACGTCGTGCGCGCGAACGCTCGGCCTTCGAGCTCCTCGTCGCTCCACTGACGCGTCACCACGCCGGTGACCCGGTAGGAGTCTCCCTGCGCGAGTCGCACGGTGGACAGCGCGGTTTCCAGGCGGTCGTGGAAATAGAGCGCGTCCGCCAGCTGGGACGCCCGCTCGGAGGTGTACTCCAATGAGCGGACACCGTCGATTGTAGGCACCCAGTTCCCCGAGTAACCGTCGATGCGCACGGTCACGGTCGAGGCATCGGCGGGCGTTGGAGTCTCGAAGAAGGTGGTACCGACGTGGCGGAAGCCAGACCCGTTGGCATTCGCTGCGATCTGGATGACGGTTCCGTCGTAGTAATCGAGGGTCGCGAGGCGGAGCCTGCCACCCTCGGGCAGCCCGTCCACCGTCAGCAGATCGGTGTCCTTGTCGGTGGTGTTGAGGAAACGGAATTGCGTGGCGGGGGAGTGATACTCCTGGAGGTTGAGTGGCGGCTCAATGTAGTCGCGCGCGACCGTGCGGTGCGAATCCGTGACGACGAGGCGCGTCAGGGGGACGGCGACCGCGAGGGCCAGGGCGATCAGCGTGACCGCGCCAATGCCTCGGCGCAATGCAGGGTTGGTGGTACGTTCGTTGAACTCGACGATCCCACGGCCGCCCTCGCGGCGTGCGCGACCCGCCACGTGTGCGGACCAGCCGACGCCCACGACCACGCTGAACAGGCCGATCGGCAGGGCAAGCGGTGCCTTCTGAGAGCTCCAGATAATGCCGAGGAGCGCCAGGACGCCGACGGGCACCAGTGCCCACAGCGGTCGCTTGGTGCGCACCACGATGGTGACCGCGACGAAGGTGGCGACCAGGGCGCTCAGGAACGGCATGATCGCGGGACCTACGAAGATCCCGGCGGGTGGTTGAACGGTCAGCAGGTCCTTCCACGAGGTGATGAGGCCGATGACGAGCATCTGGATTGTTCGCTGCGTGGGCACTACGTGGTAGAGGGTCGTCGTTGGGAGTGCCAGCGCCCCGCCGGTCAGCAGGTAGGCGGCGGCGAGTGCCAGCGTGGACCCGATGGCGCGCACGCGCAGCGCGGCCGTGAGAGCGGCGACCAGGAGGCCTACGACGAGGCCACCCAGGGCCGCGACGTAGCCTGCGTGTCCGCCGAAGACCGGACCGTGAATGAGGGCCGCCGCGACGAGCAGCGACACGACCGCAAGCGTGTCGAAGGAGCGCCGGGAAGTGGGGATCGTGGGGGAGGTGTACGTCGTCATCCGAGGGCCTTCCACATTCCGATGGCGAACTCATCCAGGGTCGGAGCAACGACGACGGGCGTGTTGCCGAGGGTGCGCAGCTCAAAGGCGGATGCCATGTCGATGCGGACACCGGTGATCACCATGTCGAGGGGGAGCCGCGTGAGTGCCGCATGCAGGTCGGCCAGGCGCGTGCGCGATCCTGAGATGACGACGGCGGTCGAGGCATGGGAGGCCTCAGTCCCGGCGCGCTGAGTGAGTGCGTTGATGCGTTCGGCGCCCAGGACGCGCTCCACGCCGGACAGGGAGTCCATCGCGTGCATCGGGGTGGGGGTCTTGAGGTGGCCGACCTGGGTGTGCACCGACACCTCCTTCGCATCGACGAGGGCCGCGCGCGCCATGGAGGCCGCCGCGGAGACGCCGATCTCGAACTCCTCGTCGCTTGCCCACGCGTCGGTGTCCAGGTCGAGGACGATGAGCAGGTGGGATCGGCGCGTTTCCTCAAATTGGCGGACCATGAGCTTGCCGACGCGCGCCGTGGAACGCCAGTGGATGGCGCGCCGGTCGTCGCCGGGGACGTATTCGCGCAGGGCGTGGAAGGACACGTCAGCGGAGGACAGGTCCTGCGTGGTCGCGCCTTCGATATCGCGGATAAAACCGACTGTCGAGGCATTCATGGCGACCGTTCGCGGGTGGATGTAGAGCTCGGTGGCATGGGACCACGTCTGGACGCGGCGGACCAGGCCCAGGCCGTCGCCACGGATCGTGGAGGCGGGGCCGACGGCCACGATGCCTCGCCTCGTCGTCGCGATTGCGAAGACCTCCTCGTGGCTCTCATTCTGGCCCAGGGCCGGGCACAGGAAAGAGTTTGCGCCCGCGCCGACGCGCAGCTCGACCATGGCGGCGCGCAGGCGGCGGGACGTGGGGTTGGAGATCGTCAGGGCACCGAGCGCCTTCTCACCGACCGTCACGCGCGTGTTGGCGAGCTGCAGCGTGACGGCGTGTCCGGCCCGGCCCAGGGACCACAGGAGGGACAGCGTCACCAGGGTGAGGCACGTGAAGCCCAGGACTGCGGCCTCGACCCACGAGAATAAGACGCCCGCCAACGTGGCACCCGCTCCTACGAGTGCCGTCCCCCAGCCGAGCGGGGTCAAGGACGACAGGAGTCGCAGGAACGCGCCCAGGCCGGGGACCCGGCGCAACGCGATGATCACGCGCCTCCAGGAGAAAGCGACCGCCGCCGACGCACGCGCGAGAGCGACGCGTGCGCGTGTGACGGCGTCGAGGCGGTCGCGCAGGTGGCGCTTGTCGGCGACGGAACGCGGTGCCACTGTCCTCAGCCCTTCATAACCGGGGCGGTGACCGCTCCCAGCGCCCGCTCGATAACGCCCTCGCGCGTGGCTCCGCCGAACTCGGCGTCGGGGTCCAGGACGAGCCTGTGCGCCCACACGCGCGCGGCGAGGGCCTGAACGTCATCGGGGATCACGAAGTTACGTCCCTGGGCGATCGCCCACACGCGCGCCGCGCGCATCATCGCGATCGCACCTCGCGTGGACACACCGATGCGGACCTCGGAGTCGGCGCGCGTCGCCTCGCACAGGTCCTGCACGTAGGCGGCGATCGAACGGTCGACGTAGTTGTTGGCCGCCAGATCCGCCATGTCAGCGACTGCCTTCGTGGAGATCACGGGTGACAGGGCGCGCGTGCGGTCGGGAGCAGCCGACCCGAGGATGACGTCGATGCCGGCCTCGCGGCCCGGGTAGCCGATCGAGGTTTTCATGAGGAAGCGGTCCAGCTGCGCCTCGGGCAGACGGTAGGTGCCAGCCTGCTCGACGGGGTTCTGCGTGGCGATAACCATGAAGGGGCGTCCCGTCTCGCGGCGCACGCCGTCGACCGTGACCTGCGCTTCCTCCATGACCTCCAGCAGAGCCGACTGGGTCTTGGGCGAGGCGCGGTTGATCTCATCCGCCAGGACGATCGAAGCGAAGATGGGGCCCTTGTGGAAGTCCCACGAGCCCGTGCGCTGGTCGTAAATGGTCACGCCTGTGATGTCGGAGGGCAGCAGGTCGGGCGTGAACTGGATGCGCGAATGCGTGCCGTGCACGGTGGCGGCGATGGCGCGCGCCAGCGCCGTCTTGCCGGTTCCCGGCGCGTCCTCGAGGAGCAGGTGCCCTTCGGCGAACATGCAGGTCAGCGCCAAGCGGATGACGTCTTCCTTACCCAGGAGGGCCTTGCCGACGTTGTCCGTGATCCTCGTGAAAGAGTCCGCGAACCAGTGAGCGTTGTCTTCGGTGACTTCCATTGTTGTCCTTTGTTGTGCTGTGGGTTCTTTGATGCTGTGGTCGGCCTAGTGGCAGTCGAAGTGTTCGTTGAAGTTAGCGGAGTACGTCTGTACGAGGTAGATACTCATCCCCCGGTAGTTCCAATTCGGTTCGCCTTCCCAATCGCCGTTGCCATTCGTTGTAACCGTTACGGTTGCGGGTGATCCGGCCCAGTCGATGCTGCAGGTCACTGACGAGTTAGGAGGCCAATTCGTCAGTCTGAGGCCCTGCTTATGGTGGGGAGCCGCTCCGCAGGAGCCGTATTTGCATTGACCAACTCCGCCCATGTATCCGGCGACGTTACGGGCGTACCTGGGGGCCGTGGCACTTGCGCACTGTTGACTGGTCTCGCGTGTTCCCACCTCACTTGAGGTTTGGACGGCCTTGACGCACAGCTGCGCGCTGTTGCCTTCGCCGACGTTGAACTCGCGGTGTCCGTCACGGGTGTTCCCAATGGTTTCATTTGTAGCTCCGGTGAGGACCAGGCTTGCGCTCCTGCCGCCGTCGTTTGCATTGCTCCAGGAACAATTGACCCATCCGGTTCCGCCGGGCTGACACGACACGTTTGGTGTCGCGGGGGGACCGAAGGGGGTCACGCTACCGCCGCTGGCTTCCGCGGAGGACTCAGCGCCGTCGCCGCCCTTGCGGACGTGCACCCGTACCTTGATAGTTGTTTCAGTTCCGTCCGTGAGGGTCGAGCCGGTGACGGTGCCGCCGCCCGTGGGCAGAGATTGCCACACGCCGCTCCCGGCCACCGCCCATTCGTAGCCGGTGACGTCGCCCTTGCTCCACCCGTTTCCGGGCTGGAACTCGACGCCGATCTTGACTTCCCTCGAGTTGCCCGTGGCTGCAACGGAGGTGATGGAGGGAGCGTTGACTTCTCCGACAGCCCACACGGTGGTCGTAGCAGTGGTCGAGGTGTGTCCGGTGGGTTCGTTCGAGTCGTTGACCGCGGCGACACTGATGGAGACCTGCTGCTCGGAGTACCCAACGTTGAGGGACGCGGAGGTGAGCGGAGCGCTGACGCGAATCGTCTGTCCGCCGCCCGCGCTGACCTCGTAGTACTCGATGTCGCGTCCGTTGGTGTTGTTCGGTGCGTTCCACGTGACCTGTGCGGAGCCGTCCGAGTAGGTGGCGCTGACGCCTGTCGGTGCTCCCGGCGCGCCGTAGGGCGTCGCGCTCTGGGAGTAGGGCGACCACTCGGACTCCTGGGTCTTGTTGCGAGCCTTGACCCTGACCCTGTACTCGGAGCCATTTGACAGGGAAGAGATCGTCAGGGACGTCTCGTTTGCGCCGACGTGCTGCACGCCGCCGGGCGAGAGTTCCACGTCGTAGCCTTCCAGGGCTGAGCCGTCGTTGAGCGGAGGTGTCCACGACACGGTGATGGATCCGTTGCCGGGCTTGAGGGTGGGCGCGCCGGGTGTTTCGGGCTTGCCGTCGATGAGGACGCTCGTCTGGTTGGAGGCATCGGATTCCCCGACCTCGTTCGTTGCAGTGACCGAGAAGGTGTGTTCGGTGCCGTTCGTGCGTCCGTCAAAGAGACACTGGGTGACCGCGCCGCAGGACTTGGAGTCACCCTGCGTGTGGTCGGTGACGGTGAAGGACGTGATGGGGGATCCGCCCGTCGCGCCCGCGCTCCACGACACGAGGGCTGTGCCCGAGCTGTTGGACACCGCCGTCGCGCCGGTGGGTGCTCCCGGCTTATCCAGGACGGTCGCCTGAATCGTTCCCTGGACCTCGCGCTCGACGTCCTTGGTAGCGTCCTGCACGCGGTAGGTCACGGTGAAGGAGCCGTTGAAGCCAGCGTCGGCCTGAATGGTCATGGTCGACCCCGAGGCCGTGGCGCTGCCGCCCGCGGAGGTGACCGGGTCGCCCATGATGGTGAGGGGCCCCTGGTCGGCCAGCGGGTTGGTCGCGTACTCGGAGACGTCGACGGTCTTGGATTCCCCGGCCTTGAGGGTTATCTGGCCCGGGCTGGTCTGCACGAGCGGCTTGGAGGACGCGATGACGTTGACGGGCACGCTCGCGCTCGCCGAAGCGCCCTGCTGGTCGGTGACCTCGATGGTCAGCTGCCCGGCCTGGCCCTTGGGCGCCTCGGCGTCGGCGGACACCGACAGGGTGGAGCCGGAGGCGGAGGCGCTGACGCCCTCCACCTGCTTATCTGTGATCGTGTAGGTCATGCCCGCCGGGTCGTCGCCGTCGGGGTCGCTGACCCACTGGTCCATCGCGATCTGGGAGGCGTCCTCGCCGGCGGCGACGTCGACGCGGGTCGGCACGATGCGCGGCGGGCGATTGTGGGCGGATTCGACCAGGACGGGCAGGGCCAGCGTGGACACGATGCCCGTCGCGTCGGAGGGGTCAGAGCCGTCCGTGACCTCCACGATGATGGAGGTTGGGCCCGAGAAGTCCTCCAGCGCAGTGTAGGTGAGCGTGCGTGTGTCCTTGACCAGTGTGGAGCCGTCCCAGCCGAGGCCGGCGCTGGCCTTGGAATCGCCGGTCAGCTGAACGGAGCGCCCGGACCTGGTCAGAATGTAGTCGTTGAGCGCGATTTCCTTGGTGACGCCGGCCGTGACCTTGATCGGCAGGGCGCGAGTATCCAGCGTTGGCCGGGTGATCTCGGTTCCGGGCACGCGCACAACAGCCGACGCGGACAGTCCGTCGTGGTCGGTCACCGTGTAGATGACGGTCTGCGGCTTCGGGGACAGGGGAATCGTCAGGGTCTCGCCGGAGGTGCCGATGCCCGAATCCGGGCTGGAGAGCGTATCGTCCTGGATGTCGCCGTCGGGGTCCTCATCGTTTCTCAGCACGTCGACCGAGACGGACCCGGAGGCCGCCTGCACGTCGGCCAGGGACACCTCGTCGTCGCGGGCGATGGGAGCAAGGAGCGGTGCGGTGGGGGTGACCACGACGGAGCACACGCCCTCGGCGCGGCCGCCAGCCCCGTCCTCGATGGCGTAGGAGATCACGTGCGTGCCCTCCTGCTGGGGCGCCGTAAAGACGATGCGCCCGGAGCGCTCCGTCACGTCGATGCCCGAGGGCGCGGACACGGACCCCTGCGCGAGGGTCAGGGGATCGCCGTCGGGGTCAATGTCGTTGGCCAGAACGGCGACTGACACCTTGGTGCCCGGACGCACCCTCACGGAGTCCGGCATCGCGACGGGCGCCTGGTTGAGGGAGGGACGAGGCGCGACGCCGACGCGGATCCCGCCGATGGCCTGCTTCCCCAGGGCGTCCTCGACGACGTAGGTGAAGGAATCCGTTCCCTGGACGTCGTTGCCGGGCGTGTACTCGAAGTTCGACCCCACCTGGGTGACGGTCCCGAGGCGCGCCGACGAGGCCATGCCGACGAGCGTCACGGAGTCGCCCTCGGCGTCGATGCCCTCCAACGGAATGGGGATCGTGACCTTGTGCCCGGCGACGGTGCGGGCGACAACGTCCTTCGGGCGAGGCGCGGTGTTCGTGTCCTCGTCCATGGCGACGACGGTCAGGTTGACGACGGCCGAGGCGACGTTACCGACCGTGTCGGAGACCGTGTAGACGATGCGCCCCGAACCGGGCCGGGAGCCGCCGCGCACGCGCACGACGTTATTCGAGACGAAGACACTGCCCAGGTCGGCGGGGATCTCGTGCTGGAGTTCGCTGGAGACCGTGAGCTTGAGCCCCGCGGGGGAGCGGTCGTTGTCCAGGACCGACACGGAGGCCACGTCCCCGACGCGCACGACCAGGGAATCGTCGTTCAGTTCGGGCGGCGCGGATTCGGTGTTGGCGGGGGCGGGCAGGATCGTCACCGTCGCCGAGGCCGTGGCAACCCCGTTGGACACCGTGTAGGTGAACGATGCGGGGTTTGAGAGGCCGGAGGGTGCGGTCACGCGCACCATCTGGCGGTTGACGAGTGCGACCGCCAGCGGTGAACCCGTGGGCACGTCAAGTTGCTGGACGGTGAGGACGCCGCCGGTGGGGTCCGAGTCGTTGGCCAGCAGGTCCACGAGCACTTGCCCGCCGTCGGGCAGGACCCCGAGGTCGTCCTCGGTGCTGGGCGGCAGGTCGGAACCGGTGGGGGCGACGTCCACGCGGATGATGCCGGTCGCCGTCGTGGGGCCGTCCGTGATCGTGTACGACAGGTAGTAGGTGCCGACGGTGTTGCCGTCCACCGTGATTGTCCCCGCCGTCGAATCCATCACGGCGGTGATGCCGGCGGGCACGTCGTCCACAGAGACGAGCCTGAGCGTGTCAGAGTTGGGGTCGGTGTCGTTAGCCATCGGCGAGATCGACGCGGATGCGCCTTCGCGCACGACGAGGTGGTCGGCGTTTGCGACCGGCGGTTCATTGGCGCTTTCCTTGACGGTGACGTTAATCGAGCCGTCGCCCGCGTCGCGCCCGTCGGACACGCTGATCGCAACCGCGTCCTTGCCGGGCGCGTGCCCGGCATCGATGATTTCAACGTTGCCGTTCTCGTGGGAGTTCACCGTCATCCCCGTGGGGGCGGTCGCGCCAGACAGGAAGAAGGGGTCTCCGTCGGGGTCCACCCAGTTCGTCAGCCCGTTGACGGTGGTCCGACCGCCCTGGCCCACGGACACGGAAGGCACGATCTTCTGCACGGGCGCCTCGTTGACGTCGTCGCCGTGGACGGTCAGCGTCACGTGGGCCTGCGCGGTTCCACCCCGCCCATCCGAGACCTCGTAATCGAAGGTCGACGTGCCCGACGCGTCCCTGTTGACGGCGATCTGCAGGGCCGCACCCTCTCGGGCGACACTGACCTGCCCGAGGGAGGGCTGCGTGAGCGCTGAGGCCGTCATAAAGTCGCCGTCGGCGTCGGAATCGTTCATGAGGACGGGAAGGATCACGGTCTTTCCCGCGCGCACCCCGAAGTCGTCGTCCACGGCCTCGGGCGGCGTGTTGTCCTGGTTACGGTCGGGTGCGACCGTGTTGTCGATGTCGTCGACGGACTGGTCCTCGGTTTCTTTCTCAGACTCGAGTTTCGATTCCAGCTGATCCCAGTTGTCGACCAGGATCATGTCGGAGTCGGGCAGCCACAGGCCGTCCTTCTCGATGTCGTTGAGGACGATGACGTCACGATTGGTGCGGAAAATGGCCTTTTCGGCGCTGGCCAGGCTGTCGACGACCATCTCCCGGTCGTCGGCCTCGGAGGGGCAGTCCCTCACGAAGGCACCGGTCACCGACCAGGCCGCGTACGCGCACTTGTTGTGCGCTACCGGGCGGGTGGGGGAGCCTCCGGGGGCGGGCGCCGGCACGGTCGTGGGCGTGCCGCCGCCAATGGGAACCCTGATGAGGGCGTCGGGGGAGGAGAGCAGGACCTCGTTCGTCTTCGGCCCGGTGTCCTGGAGGACGACGCGCTCACCGTCAATGCGCTGCGTCTTGCCGCCCGGCAGGTAGAGCGTGGAAGTGTCCTGGTCCCAGACGACCACGTCGGTTCCGACGGCCGCGATCTGCAGGTAGTCGGTGGCGCTCACGCCCGTCAGGGGTGTGGTCTTGGTGTCCGTCAGCGCGCCGCGCTTCAGCAACGACGTCACGCGCCCGGCCTCGGCGGACACCGCGTGCACGTTGCCCTCCAAGTCCACGGTCGTGACTGCGCCGGGCACGTCAGAAATACTGGCGTCCGCATCGTCCGCGTTGATGGGCGCGGGGTGGTCAGCCTGCTGCGCCCACACCTTGCCGTTGGGCGCGTCCGTGACCGCGATCGTGCCGCCGCGCACGTCCGTGGTCATTCCACGGTAGTCCACTGCCGACGTCAAGGTGGCCGTTGTGACGTCAATGGGAGCCAGCGTGTTGGCCACCTGATCGGAGAGCTGGACCTGCTCGCCGTTTTGGAAGACGTCGAAGGTGGAGGAGGCTGCGTGCAGTCCCGCGTCCATGAGCCGGGCGGGAACGTTCACGTGTGCGACGATGCCGCGCTTCGCGTTGGTGACCCACACGCCACCGTCGTTGAGGTCGACCTTGGTTTCCTCAACGCCGGGGGCGATGAACGCCAGCACGACCGAACAGACTCCGAGGGCGGCGACAGCGCCGGTAAGCGCTGATTTCTTGGGGCGTCGAATACGCATGCTGAGACTCCGAGAGCAACACGTTAATGGGTATCTATCTCATGCTACGTCAACCCTTGGGAGCGCTTGGCTCTCCCCTTGTACAACTTCTCGTACAGTCCTGTGCTCCCGAGTGAACCCGCGTCGTGCGCGCACCGGAAAGCAGTGAGACGATACCGGCATGGAAGCCGCGACCGACCAGACCCATCCCGCCGAACCCGCCCAGGCCTCGTCCCCGACGACCCTCGGCGGGCGCGGACCCCAGCCCTACCGGCAGGATCCCGGTTCCATCCTGCTGGCCGCCACCCCCATCGGTGACGTGCGCGACGCCTCACCCCGCGTCGTCGCGGCGCTCGAGGAAGCAGATATCATCGCTGCTGAGGACACGCGCCGTGCGCTCGCACTGGCCTCGCGCCTGGGTATCAAGCTGGGCGGTCGCCTGATCGCCCTGCACGACCACAACGAGGCCGAGAAGGCCGCGGGCATCGTCGAGGCGGCCAGGGGAGGGGCGTGCGTCGTCTTCGTGTCCGACGCGGGCATGCCCACCGTCTCCGACCCGGGATTCCGTCTGGCGTGCGCCGCCATCGACGCGGGCGTCCCGCTCTCTGTCCTGCCCGGCCCTTCCGCGCCGCTCGTCGCCCTCGCGCTGTCCGGCCTGCCCTCCGACCGCTTCGCCTTCGAAGGCTTCCTGCCGCGCAAGGACGGGGAAGCCACGCGCTACCTGCAGGACCTAGCCACCGACCCACACACGCTCATCTTCTTCGAGTCCCCCAGGCGCGCAGCCGCCACGCTCTCTCGCATGGCCGAGGTGCTGGGCGGCGACCGCCGCGCAGCCCTGTGCCGCGAGCTCACGAAAGACTACGAGGAGGTGCGCCGCGGCACGCTCGGGGAACTCGCGGAGGGGGCGGACAACATCCTTGGCGAGGTGACCATCGTCGTCGCCGGATACGAACACAGCGCGCGCGCCGAAGACCACGTCGGCGCGGTCCTTGCGCTCGCGGCTGAGGGCATGCGCCTGAAAGACGCCGCCGCCGAGGTCGCCGCCGCAACGGGCGCGCGCAAGAACGACCTCTACAAGGCCGCCCTCGCCGCGAAGTGACGAGGCCCGGGCGCGGATCTGCGATCAGCGTGGCCCACGCGGATAGGAAATGACTAGCTGGATAGGTTATCGCCTCGTGGATAGGTTAATAACCTATCCGGATGCCCTGTTTCCTATCCGCACGTGCGCAAGCTATCCACAAGCGTGCGCCTACCGGCTGCGATGTGGCAGCACCCGAGCCTCAGACGAGCAGAACGCCCTCCGTCATCATCCACTCGCGGGCCTGCGCGCCCAGCTCCTCGGAGACGGGGGCAGTCAGCTCGCGCAGGACACGCGTGGGGAATCCGGCGCGGACAGCGTCCACGGCCGTGCATGCGACGCAGTGCGACTCGGCCAGGCCCACGACATCCACCTCGGTGACGCCGGCGGCGCGCAGCGCTTCCTCCAGCGTCTTGCCGTCCTCGGTCGTTCCCTCGAAGCCTGAGTAAGCGGCCTCGTACTGGCCCTTCTTCACCGTCACGTCCGCGTTCACGTTCGCGAGCGCCGGATGCAGCTCGGCCTCGTCCGTGCCCGCCACGCCGTGCGGGGGCCACGTGTCCACGAAATCCGGCGTCTCGGAGAAGTGCGCGCCCGGATCGATGTGCCAATCCTGCGTCGTCACGATCAGCTGGTAGTCCCCGCGGTGGGCCTCCACGTAGGCGGCTACGGCCTCCGCGACCGCGTTGCCTCCCGTCACCGGGAGGGCACCGCCCTCGCAGAACGTAGGCTGAACATCGACGATAATGAGCGCGCGGGTCATGTTTCCTCCATGAATGTGGCGTTTTCGCCAGGATAGCACCACGGTGACTTCCTTCGGAGGGCGTGGCTATCCCGCAACAAGCCGCCAATTCCCCCTTCGAGCGTGCCAGGCAGTATTGTTAGTGACTATGAGTCGTATTCTGTCCGCCGTCGCATGGCCCTACGCCAACGGCCCCCGTCATATTGGCCACGTAGCGGGATTCGGTGTCCCCTCCGACGTTTTCTCCCGGTACATGCGAATGGCCGGGCACGACGTGCTCATGGTGTCCGGCACCGACGAGCACGGCACGCCGATCCTGGTGGCCGCCGACGGCGCGGGCATGAGCGCTCGCGAACTCGCGGATCAGAACAACCGCCTCATCGTCGAGGACCTCGTGGCCCTCGGCCTGTCCTACGACCTGTTCACCCGCACGACCGCCGGCAACCACTACCGCGTCGTCCAGGACATGTTCGCCACCGTGCGCGACAACGGCTACATGATCGAGCAGGTCACGCGAGCCGCCATCTCCCCGTCCACCGGCCGCACTCTGCCCGACCGCTACATCGAGGGCACCTGCCCGATCTGTGGTGCCGAGGGGGCGCGCGGCGACCAGTGCGACAACTGCGGCAACCAGATGGATCCGACCGAGCTCATCAACCCGCACTCGCGCATCAACGGTGAGACCCCTAACTTCGTGGAGTCCGTCCACTACTTCCTCGACCTGCCCGCCCTGGCTGATGCCCTGTCCGCCTGGCTGGATGAACGCGAGCAGTCGGGCACGTGGCGTCCCAACGTCATCAAGTTCTCCCAGAACTTCCTGGAAGACATCCGCCCCCGCGCCATGACGCGCGACATCGACTGGGGCATTCCGGTCCCCGGCTGGGAGGACCAGCCCACCAAGCGTCTGTACGTGTGGTTCGACGCCGTCATCGGCTACCTGAGCGCCTCCATCGAGTGGGCGCGCCGCACCGGCGACCCCGAGGCGTGGCGCAAGTGGTGGAACGACCCCGAGGCCTTGTCCTACTACTTTATGGGCAAGGACAATATCGTCTTCCACTCCCAGATCTGGCCCGCCGAGCTGCTCGGCTACAACGGCCAGGGCGCGAAGGGGGGCGCTCCCGGTGACCTGGGCGTCCTGAACCTGCCCACCGAGGTCGTCTCGTCTGAGTTCCTTACTATGGAGGGCAAGAAGTTCTCCTCCTCGCACGGCATCGTCATTTACGTGCGTGACTTCCTCTCGCGCTACCAGGCCGACGCCCTGCGTTACTTCATCAGCGCGGCCGGCCCCGAGACCTCGGACTCCGACTTCACGTGGGCCGAGTTCGTGCGCCGCACCAACGGCGAGCTCGTCGCCGGCTGGGGCAACCTGGTCAACCGCACGGCCTCTATGATCGCCAAGAAGTTCGGCGAGATTCCGGCCCCCGGTGAGCTGCAGGACATCGACCGCGCCCTCCTGGACGCCATCGAGGCCGGTTTCGAGACCGTCGGCAACCTGATCCGCCACCACCGCCAGAAGGCGGCGCTGTCCGAGGCCATGCGCCTGGTCGGCGAGGCCAACAAGTACGTGACCGACACGGCCCCCTTCAAGCTCAAGGCCCCCGAGGAGCGCGAGCGCCTCGCGACCGTGCTGTGGACCCTCGCTCAGGCCGTCGCGGACCTCAACCTTATGCTCTCCCCGTTCCTGCCTCACGCGGCCAATGACATCGACCGCGTCATGGGAGGCAGCGGCGAGATCGCACCCATGCCTCGTATCGAGGAGGTCGCCGAGCTCGACCCGCAGGTCCTGCCTGCCGACTTCGAAGGCCGAAGCGGCTACCCGATCATCACGGGCGACTACACGAACGTGCCGACCTGGGAGCGCCACGCGATCACCGTGGGCACTCCGATCGCCAAGCCCACGCCCGTCTTCGTCAAGCTCGACGAAGCGATCGTCGAGGAGGAGCTTGCCCGCTACGCGGACGCTCACCCCGACGACGTGACGGGTGCCTGATCTGGGTTTTCCTTGAAATATCGCCCTTTGTAACAATTGTGGCGTACGTTTGACAGCGCGCGGGCGGGACAGATGTGTCCCGCCCGCGCGTTCGTCTATGCGAGGATGTTACCTTGTGGTCATGGCCGAAGATTTTCTCGCGTCCGCCCTCGCTGCCGAGGCCTCGTCGCGCGCCCCTCACGATCCCGACTACCCGCTCTTCCACGTCGCGCCCCCGGTGGGCCGACTGAACGACCCGAACGGCCTCATTGAGGTTGGCGGGACGTACCACGTCTTCTTCCAGTACACGCCCGAGCACCCGCGCAAGCTCGTCTACTGGGGCCACGCCACCTCGCGTGACCTGACCCGCTGGGACTACCACGCTCCCGCGATCCTGCCCGACACTCACCAGGACGCGAACGGTGCCTACTCGGGCACCGCGATTGAGGTCGGCGACCACGTCGAGCTGTGGTACACCGGCAACTACAAGGACCCCGAGACGGGGGAGCGCGAGGCCACCCAGTGCGTCGTCACCTCGACCGACATGGAGCACTTTAAGAAGCTGGTGCCCCCGGTCATCGCCCGCCAGCCCGAGGGCTACACCGCTCACTTCCGCGACCCGCAGGTGTGGCGCGATGTGGACGGATCCTATCGGATGCTGCTCGGCGTCCAGCGCGAGAACCTCACGGGCGCGGCCCTGCTCTACCGCTCCTCGGATCTGCGCACGTGGGAGTGCGAGGGGGAGATGACCTTCCCGGACGCCGGCGGCGCGTTCGATGCCTTCGGCTACATGTGGGAGTGTCCCAACCTGGTGCGCCTCGTCGACGAAGAGACGGGTGAGGCGCGCGACGTCCTCATCATCTGCCCGCAGGGCATTTCGCCGGAGCGCGAGGGCTTCGAGAATGTCTTCCCGTGCATCGCCATCGTCGGCGAGCTCGTCGGGACCGAGCTGCGGGGCGCCGACGGTTCCTTCGAGGAACTCGACCGTGGCACCGAGTTCTACGCGCCCCAGATCATGGCCCGCTCCGCTTCTTCTGACTCGGGCGCACCGACGCTCCTCTTCGGCTGGGCGGGCAACGCCGGCGAGGACGACCAGCCCTCCATCGAGACCGGCGGCTGGGTGCACTGCTTCACTGCCCCGCGCGCCCTGACCCTGCGCAGCGGACGCGTCATCGCCCGCCCGTACCTGCCGGGCCTGCCCCTCGCGCCCGCCACCCTCGAGGGCGCACCAACGGACGAGGCCGGTGCTCGCGTTGCCGAGCTGGTGGGGTCGCGTTCGTGGCGCCTAGCCTTCGACGCCTCCTACGAGGGGGCACTGTCCGTTCGCATCGGCTCCGATTCTGGCCTGTCGATCACTCTGGAGGAGGGGCGCCTGACCGTCGACCTGTCGGGCACGCGCTACCCCCACGGTGGCCGCCGCATCGTCACCCTGGATGCGGGGGAGGCCAGCCGCGTGGAGATCCTCCACGACCGCTCCATCACCGAGATCTACTTGGGTGACGGCTCCCGCGTCTTCACGACCCGCACCTTCCTGCAGGGGGAGGGTGCCGGAGTGACGCTCTCGGGTGCCGCCTCCGTGACGAATGTGAGCGCCGTGCGCGCCGACTGAGCGACCCAAAGACGAGGCCGTGGCTGCGTGGTGGCCACGGCCTCGTCCTATGTGTCGGGAGTCTCAGTGCCCGGGCGTGAGATTTTTTCTCATCACCTTGCTAAGTAAGGTTCCGCGCTCTACTATGTCAATCGATTGCTACACACTGCCCAGTACGATGCGGACAATGACGTACTGCGTGGGTTTTTCAGAAAGGAATGTGGTCAGCAATGGATCATGCCAAGGTGGCAGGGGAGGTCGTCGAAGCAGTCGGCGGTGCCTCCAACATCAGCGCAGCAGCTCACTGCGCGACACGTCTCCGTCTGGTGATCGCGGATCAGTCCAAGATCAATCAGCAGGCTCTCGACGACAACGAAGATCTGAAGGGCACGTTCGCTGCCGGCGGCATGTTCCAGATCATCGTCGGCCCCGGCGACGTCGACCAGGTTTACGCTCACATGGTTTCCGACCATGGCGTGCGCGAGGTCTCCAAGGATGAGGCCAAGGAGGAAGCCGAAAAGGGCGGCAACCTCTTCTCGCGTTTCATTAAGATGATCGCCGACATCTTCGTACCGATCCTCCCGGCGCTGGTCGCCGGCGGTCTGATGATGGCCATCAACAACGTCATGACCGCTGAGGGCCTGTTCGGCGAGAAGTCCCTCACCGCCATGTACCCGGCGATCTCTGATTACGCGGCCCTGATCAACATGGTCTCCTCCGCCGCCTTCGCCTCCCTGCCCGTGCTCGTCGGCTTCTCCGCCGCCAAGCGCTTCGGTGGCAACGTCTACCTGGGTGCCGCAATCGGTGCGGCCATGGTGTCCTCCGACCTGCTCAACGCCTGGAACACGGGCGCGGCGCTGGCCGGTGAGCAAACGGTTAGCTACTGGCACATCTTCGGCATGGACGTCGCCAAGATCGGCTACCAGGCGCAGGTTATCCCCACCCTGGCCGTCACTTACGTCATGTGCCTCATCGAGAAGAACCTGCACAAGGTCCTCAAGGGTACCGCAGACTTCCTGCTCACCCCGCTCATCACGATGCTGGTCACCGGCTTCCTGGCCTTCACGATCATCGGCCCCGTCACCCGCGTGGTCGCCGAGTACCTGACCTGGGGCATCAACTGGACGTACACGACGCTCGGCGTGTTCGGCGGTCTGCTCTTCGGTTTCGTCTACAGCCCCATCGTGGTCACCGGTCTGCACCAGTCCTTCCCCGCCATCGAAATCCCGCTGCTGCCTGTTAACGGCGGCGTCGGTGACTTCATCTTCCCCGTCGCCTCCATGGCGAACGTTGCACAGGGCGCGGCCGCTCTGGCCATCTTCTTCAAGACCCGCGACGCCAAGCTCAAGGGCCTGGCCGGTGCCGGTGGTGCATCCGCCGTCTTCGGTATCACCGAGCCCGCGATCTTCGGTGTCAACCTGCGCCTGCGCTGGCCCTTCTTCTGCGCCATGGCCGCAGCCGCCATCGGCTCCGCTGGCGTCGCTCTGCTGAACGTGCGCGGCCAGGCCCTGGGTGCCGCCGGCTTCGTCGGCTTCGTGTCGATCGTGCCCAAGTCGATCCCCGCGTACCTCGCCCTCGAGATCCTCGTGTTCGTCCTGTCCTTCGGCTTCACCTTCGCCTACGCCATGACGCGCGGCAAGGCTGACATGGAGGGCCGTGCGCCCGCCGCTCAGGCTGCCGCTCCCGTGACCGCCGCTGCGGTTGCTGCCCCCGCCGCCGCTGCCCCGGCTGCCGCTGCCGCACCGGCCACTGAGGCTGCCCCCGCCCCGTCTTTCAGCGACGAGGCCAAGGCTGACCTGACGCTGACCTCCCCCATGGCAGGTGAGCTGGTTGCGCTCTCGGACGTCAATGATGAGGCCTTCTCCGCCGGCGCACTCGGCCCCGGAATCGCGATCTCCCCCGCCGCTCACGCGGTCGTCGTCGCCCCCTGCGACGGCAAGGTGACGGTCGCCTACCCGACCGGCCACGCCTACGGCCTCAAGTCCGCCTCCGGCGTCCAGATCCTTATCCACATCGGTATGGACACGGTCAAGCTGGACGGCAAGGGCTTCACGCCCCGCGTCTCGAAGGGCGACATCGTGAAGCGTGGCGATGTCCTGGCTGAGGTCGATTGGGACGTCATCCGCGAGGCCGGCTACGACACCATCACCCCGATGGTCGTGACGAACAAGAAGAAGTTCGGCGAGGTCACCCCCGCCGCTCCCGGCCCGGTTGGAATCTCTGACACGGTTGTGACGGTGGCTCCCAAGGAGGCCTGAGCCTCTTCGGAGTGACTCCTCGGGTGGGCGGCACCAGCATCGCGCTGGTGCCGCCCACCCGTTGTTTGTTGTCGCTGGTAACCGCCTCTTCCGCACGTTAACCGGCTGATCTGAACGTGGGCGGGGGTGCCCACGTGCGGAATAGCAGGCCCACGTGCGGAAGAGGGACCCATGTGCAGGAACGTGGGCGTGCCAGTCGATGGCCTCATACGCGGAAGGCGATGAAGATACGGGAGAGGTTCCGTCACCGCGAGGCCGAAACGGCTCATGGAGAGAGGGAGCGCCCCAGCTGGGGCGCGATGGACACGCGGAAGATGGTGACAGGCGGTGTGGGTCTGTTGCCGTGGCACGAAGACCGGAATGCGAGCTATAGGCTGAGGGAACGCCCCTGAACCAGCGTGCCCGCAAACTCGAGCGTCGGAGAGGAATTATCCCCGGCCTCGTCGATGGGACGGGGGAGCGTACCCCTCATTTGCCCGAGGAGGATGTCGACAGCCGCGCGGGCAATCTGCTCGATGGGTTGACGGATAGTTGCTAGGTGAGGCAGGGCGCGGCGCATCGTTTCAGTGCCGTCGAAGCCGATGACGGACAGGTCGCGGGGTACGGACAGGTTGCGGGAGCGCGCCCACTCGAGGACTTCGGCGGCGGCCAGGTCGTCGGTGGCGAAGACTCCGTCAATGGGAGCCTGGGCGCGCGCCTCGTCGAGGCTGCCCTGCACGAGCGCGAAGCGCTGCGGGATCGGGGTGTCGAAGGGAACCGTGACGATTCGGGGTTCGAGTCCGGCGCGCTCGACCTCGGCGCGGTAGCCGGCCTCGCGCAGGTTGCGCGGTCCTGAGCGGGAGGTCAGGAGGAGCGGATGGCGTCGGCCTGCCTCGATGAGGGCGCGTGTGGCCATGGCACCTGCGTCGCGGTTCGCGCAGCGCACGTTGGGGATCGATGGGCTGAGTTCGCGGTCGATGGTGACCAGGGGCATACGGATCGTGTCGTATTCGTTGAGTCCCTCGTTGTGTGCGCCGGAGATAATGCCGTCGACGCGGTTACCCACGAGCAGGGAGAGGTATTCGCGTTCGCGCTCGGCTCGGCCCATCGAATTACAGATGAGGATGCGGTATCCGGCCTCAGCCAGCGCGTTTTCGACCTCGACGGCCAGCTCGCCGAAGAACGGGAGGGAGACGGCGGGCACGATGAGGCCCACGGTCTGGGTGCTCTTGCCGTGGAGGGCGCGCGCCAGTGAGTTGGGGCGGTAGCCCAGGGTGGCGATGGCGTCGGCGACTCCGCGCTTGGTCTTTTCTGATAGGTAACCCCGGTTGTTGAGGACTCGCGAGACGGTCGTCGGGCTAACGCCGGCGAGCTGGGCGACGTCGGCCAGCGTAGGTTCGCGGGAACTCATGCTCGCTTTCCTTTCGTTGATACCTCTCCAGTCTAGTCGGTGAGCGCGCCGTGGGCCTGACGTTTCACGGACGAGGCCGTGGCGTGTTCCGTGGGCGGCGCTCGGTAGTGCGGGGTACGGGGGAGCGTGACGGATGGTTTGTTGGCATTTATGAGGGTGATTCATCCCATCTGGCCGCGTGGTGAAATCGAGTTTTCAAATCAGTGCACTACGTCATAGTATGGGCCGTACGGGTCCCCGTGTCTCACGATGGACATGCCCGCATTCGAAAGGAACGACTATGATTTCCCGCACCGTTGCAATTGGTTCCTCTGTTGGCCTTCATGCACGCCCCGCTTCCGTCCTCGCCGAGGCCGTGGATGACTCCGGCGTCGAGGTCACCATTGCGTTTGATGGCGAGGAGGCGGACGCTGCGTCGCTCCTCGAGATCATGACGCTGGGTGCCAAGCACGGCGACGTTGTCACCCTGTCCACCGAGGACGACGGCGCGGGCGAGGTGCTCGACTCGCTCGTCGCGCTGCTCTCGCGCGATCTCGATCAGGAGTGAGCTGATGGCGACGCACGACGTTCTGCACGGTATCGGTGTTTCCGCCGGTACCGCTGCTGCGCCCGCCGCGATCGTCCAGCCTGCGCCCGGCGTTGACACGTCGGAGCCGGGCAGCGTTGATGCTGCAGCCGACGGCGCGCGTGTCCGTGAGGCGCTCGCGGCTGTTTCCTCGCGCCTGAGTGAGCGCGCGGCAAAGGCGCCGGAAGAGACGAAGGCAATCCTGAAGGCCACGGCTCAGCTCGCGGGCGACCGCGGTCTGGCTAAGGCTGTCGATAAGAAGCTCAAGAAGGGCCTGGGTCTGACGCAGGCCGTCCATGACGCGGTCGAGGACTACGCGCAGATGCTGCGCGGCCTGGGCGGCTACATGGCGGAGCGCGCGACCGACCTGTACGACGTGCGTGACCGTGCGATCTGCGAGCTGCGTGGTCTGCCCGAGCCGGGCGTTCCCGCGTTTGAGGGGACAGTTATCCTGGTGGCTCGCGACCTGGCTCCCGCCGAGACCGCGACGCTGAACCCGGAGACCGTTCTGGGCATCATTACCGAGGTCGGTGGCCCTACGTCGCACACTGCGATTCTGGCTGCTCAGCTGGGTATTCCCGCGATCGTCAAGGCCGAGGGAATTATGAATGTCGAGGAGGGCACGATGCTGGCCCTCGACGGCGGCGTCGGCGAGGTCATCATTGCTCCTACCGAGAACGAGGTTTCCCTGCTCAAGGAGCGTTCGCTGCGTCGTGCGCAGGCGCTGGCCGGCTCGACCGGTAAGGGTGCGACGTTCGATGGCTACCCCGTGAAGCTCCTGGCCAACATTGGCACGGTCGATGACGCGCTCAAGGCTTCCAAGGTGGACCTGGAGGGTTCTGGCCTGTTCCGTACTGAGTTCCTGTTCCTGGAACGCGCGGACGCTCCCTCCCTGGAGGAGCAGACGGACACCTACACGAAGGTCCTGCAGGCCTTCGGTGACCGTCGCGTCGTCGTGCGTACCCTGGATGCGGGTGCGGATAAGCCGCTGAGTTTCGCGGATCTGGGTGCCGAGGAGAACCCCGCCCTAGGTGTGCGTGGCCTGCGCCTGTGCCAGAGGCGTGAGGATCTCATCGACACGCAGCTGCAGGCCCTTGCGGCCGCCTACAAGGCGACCGGTGCAGAGCTGTGGGTCATGGCCCCCATGGTTGCTACCGCCAGCGAAGCTAAGTGGTTCGCTGACAAGGCGCGCGGCTACGGCCTGCCGAAGGTCGGCATCATGATCGAGGTGCCCGCGGCAGCCCTGCGCGCCGAGCAGCTCCTGTCGATCGTGGACTTCGCCTCCATCGGCACGAACGACCTGACGCAGTACACGATGGCGGCGGACCGCCTGGATGGCAACCTGGCGACTCTGCTCAACCCGTGGCAGCCGGCCGTCCTGGAGATGATCCGTACCGCCTGCAATGGTGGTCGTGCGACGGGCAAGCCGATCGGCGTGTGCGGCGAGGCTGGCGGCGACCCGCTGCTGGCACTGGTCCTCACGGGCCTGGGTGTCGCTTCTCTGTCGATGGCACCCTCCAAGGTCAACGCGGTTCGTGCGGCCCTGCGCATGCACGACCTGGCGACCTGCCAGCAGATGGCTGCTTTCGCGGTGGACGCTCCCAACGCGAAGGAAGGCCGTGAGAACGTCCTGAAGCTGGTCGCTCCGGCCATGCTGGATCTGCTCTGATCTGCGGCGCTACGCCATAGAATAAGGGGTGGGTCCGGGAACCGATGGTTCCCGGACCCACCCCTTATGCAACGCCGCTGAGCGGCGCGTGAGCTACTGCGTACGGATCGCGTCGGCGGCACTCGTGGACTGGCTGCCACGAGACTTCTTTGAACGACCGGAGAAGATCGCGGTCAGAATCAGGATGACGCCGAGGGCCGCGACGGCACTGATGCCGAGAACAGGCAGGTTGAAGGTCGTAATGTAGGCTTCGGCGATCAGGAACGCGCCGACCATACACACGAGGAGCGCCCAGACGAACGCGCCGACGCGCACACCCCTGCTGGGTGCCTCGGGCAGGTCGTGATAGTTGACGGGCCAGGCGGGTGCGCTCCACGTCTGTGCGCCCGAAGCGCCCGGCCCCGTTCCCGTCGCCCCGGAGTGTGCCCCCGAGGGGTCCTGTGAGCGCGAACCAGCCCCGGCCTCGGGCTGGGAGGCCCCGGGGGACGTAGCAGCCGCAGGCGCCGTCGTCTCACCCGTGAACGCCGGATCGAAGGCTGTGCGACTCCCAGATGCAGTGGCCCCCTCCTCCTCGTGGAAGATCGCGAGCGGATCAGTGGAGGGCATCTCCAGGGTCGGTTCCGGGGTCGTGGGCAGCGTGCTCGTCACATCCAGTTCGGGGTAGCGCGAGGTGACATCGATCCCGGTGAACTCGCTGGTCGCGTCGTTGTTGGGGGTAGTCATGGTCGTTTCCTTCCTCAGTTGCCCGGAGTGGTGTAGGCGGGAGTGGACGAGGGGGACGCTGACTGCGTCGGGGTGGGCGTCGGGGTAGACGAGGGCGCCTGTGTCGGGGTGGAACCCCACGTACCCGAGGTGTCGGGGGACTGCAGGATCGTCAGGTTCTCAAGGACCACGTCATCCGTGATGAGGACGGTGATCCCCCCGAGCGACGTATCGCCCCACGAGGGGGAGGACACGGTCTGGCCCGGGCAGTTCTTCAACGGGGCGGCCCAGCCGTCGTTCGTCATGTTCGTCACCAGGGAGCCGATACTCGACCGGCACACGATCTGGACGGGCTGACCCTCCGCCGTCTGGATCGTCAGGTGCTCCCAGGCCTGCCAGCTCACGGTGATCTGCTTGGTTGTGCCGACGGGCGCCCCGGTCAGGTCGAGGGTGACGGTGCCCAGGGGACTCGCGCCCTGTACGGAGGTGACCGTCCAATCGACGGTTTTGTCGCCCGTGGAGTTGCTGATCGAGGAACTGAACGTGGAGATCGTCTTCTGTGTCGCTTCGGTGCCGATGGCGGCTGTCGGCAGCGCGACGATGATGCCGAGAATCGACAGCGTGGTCAGCCAGCCGGCGCTGCGGTCACGAAGGGCGGCAACCGCCAGGGACAGTCCGACGATGAGGAGGCACACGCCGCCGCCGATGACGATGATGCGCGCGACCGTCTGCTCCCCGGTTTCCGCTGTGATGAAGGGGATGACGGGACCCTTGTCGACCATGTAAATGCCGGCGAAGACGGCAGCCGCCACGAGGATCAGCAGGCCGGTAATCGCCATGTTGACGCGCGAGGAAACGGTGCGGGGGCGGTGGGTCGGCACAGGGGGCGCGGCCCATCGACGAGGCTTGGGCGCGCTCGGTGGAGGCGTCCAGCCCGGGTGGGGCTGGGAGGGGCGAGCGTCTGCCGGGCGAGGCCCGGCCTGCGTGTGAGCCTGCGTGCTGGCGGCAGGTTCCCCGTAGGTGGGGAAGCCGTGGGCGCTCTGCTGTCCGCCCATGGTGTCCCCCTCCACGTTAGCGGTCGGGGTGGTCGGCCCAAAAGGGGCGGTCGTTCCCGCTCCTCCCGGAGTGCTCGGGGTGCCGTACTGCGGTGCCGAGCCGGTGGCCTGGTTCTGTCCGGACTTGTTCGCGCTCGAGATGACGAAGGCGATGAGGCCGACGACGAAGGCGGAAACTACGAGGAAACCGAGCCAGCCAGCACCGAGACCGATGCCAATACCGCCGAGGACGCCGACGGAGGGCAGGACGGAGGACACGCTGACAAGGCACAGGAGGAGACCTCCCAGGAAGGCAATGTCGAAGCGTCCTTCTGCGGTTTCCTCCGCGTGGATGCGCCCGTCCTGAGCCTCGGGCAGGAGGAGCCACGCCAGGCCGTAGGCGAGCGTCACGAAGGGCAGGCACAGGGCTGCGATGACGGTGAGGACTCGCACGAGCGACAGGTCCCATCCGCTGCGTGCAGCGATGCCCGAGCAGACGCCGCCGATGACGCGGGGGTGGGCTCGGTACCAGCCGGAGGCTCGCATGGACTCAAAGAAACGCTTGCGGGGCGGACGCTGTCCGTAGGCACCGCCCTGGTCCGACGGACCATTTGACCAACTCATGGTGCACTTCCTCTCGATGGGATCCGCATACATTCGGATCGGATACCACTACTCAACCAAACGGGGGTCCCCTCGCGATAGTAGGGGACCCCCTGAACCGCCCCTGATTGTGCCGGGGGTACCCCCGGCCTCGTCCCTGGACGTGCCACAATGGACACGTGAGCAGCACGGTCAACAACCCGCATCCTGGGTGGACGCCGCCGATTCCGGCACCGCCCGCCAGGCCCCCGCTTGCGCGCGCGACAGCCTCCAGTCCGGACATGCCTGCCCCCTGGATGGCGGGCGTGTGCTCGGGCCTGGCCGTGCACCTGGGCGTCCCGGTCATGGTGATCCGCGGCGGCCTCATCGCCCTGACCTTTCTCGGCGTCGGCGCGGTCGCCTACCTGTGGCTGTGGGTGACGGTCCCCGAGGATTCGCCCGAGGCCTCGGCGGCGGGCACGCTCAGCCCCGGCCTCGTGCGTGTGCGTCAGGAGAGGGCCGCCCAGGTCGCGCGTAACCGTATGATCGTCACGGGCGTGGCTCTGCTGGTTGCCGCGGTGCTTGGCGCGATCCTGAACGCGACGAGCGCCCTTGAGTGGAGCGACATGGGTTCCATCGTGTCGATCGTCGCGGGCATCACTCTGGTGTGGAGCCAGAGCCGCGAGGTGCGCAATTGGCGCTCGGTGCGCTTTATCGGCGCGGTCGTGGGCGGTATTGCGCTGCTGAGCCTCGGCGTCGTCATGGCCGCCTCGCGTGACAACCCGCCCGTCATCCTGCTGCGTGGCGGCCTCATTGGTGCTGCCCTGGTTGCCGGTGTTCTCTTTGCGCTTGTCCCCATGTGGCTGCGCACGACGAAGGATTTGTCCGAGGCCCAGGCGCAGCGGGTGCGCGAGGCTGAGCGCGCCGACATTGCCGCACACCTGCACGACTCCGTGCTCCAGACGCTGACTCTGATTCGCGCCTCCGCCGAGGACCCGGCGCGCGTGCGCGCCATCGCCCTGACCGAGGAACGCGAGCTGCGCGCCTGGCTGTACACGGGCCACGCGCAGGCCGCTGACTCTCTTGAGGCCGCTGTCACCGAGGCCGTTGTCGGCGTCGAGAGCCGCTATGGTGTGCCGATCAGCGTCGTTGTCGTCGGCGACATGCGGCCCGGCCCGGGCGAGCTTGCCCTCGTCGCGGCTCTGGCCGAGGCCTGCCAGAACGCCGTGCGCCACGGTGCCCCGCCCGTCTCCGTCTACGTCGAGGTGCGCGCCCGCGTCGTCGAGGCATTCGTGAAGGACAACGGCGAGGGCTTCGACCCCGCCACCATCGCGGCCGACCGCCACGGCGTGCGCGACTCCATCGTCGGGCGCATGCGCAGGGCCGGGGGAAGCGCCACAATCCGCACCCTGGCCCACGGCACCGAAATTGCTCTGAGCATGCCGCGCTCCGATATTCTGGAAGAAACAGCCCCCACCGGGAGGACACAGTGACCATCCGCATCCTTGTCATCGACGATCACCCCATGGTTCGCGCCGGGGTGCGCTTCGAACTCGAACACTCCGGGGCCGACCTTGAGATCGTCGGTGACGCCGCCGACGTCGAAGGCGCCATCGCAGCGTGCCGCGCCCTGACCCCCGACGTCGCTCTCCTTGACGTGCACCTGCCCGGGGGCAACGGCGGCGGCGGGGCCGAGGTCGCCAGCTCCTGCCGCGACATCGACGGCCTGCACTTTCTGGCCCTGTCCGTCTCAGACTCCGCCGAGGACGTCGTCCAGGTCATCCGCGCGGGCGCTCGCGGGTACGTCACTAAGTCGATCTCCACACCCGAGCTGGTCGAGGCAATCAACCGCGTCGCCGCCGGCGACGCCGCCTTCAGCCCGCGCCTGGCCGGTTTCGTGCTGGATGCCTTCGGGACTGGGGAGGTCTCGACGACCGACTCTGAGCTGGATCTGCTGTCCGCGCGCGAGCAGGAGGTCATGCGCCTCATCGCTCGCGGCTATACGTACAAGGAAGTCGCCCACGACCTGTTCATCTCCATCAAAACCGTCGAGACGCACGTCAGCTCGGTCCTGCGCAAGCTCCAGCTCTCCAACCGCAATGAGCTGACCCGCTGGGCCATGCAACGACACATCGTGTGAGGTCAGCCCCCTTTTGTACGCGCCGATCATCGCCCGCTGGTCCGGCGTGCCTACAATGGAATCCCGAGAGCGTGACAGCGCCTGACCGCCCCGCACGGACGGCCTCTTTTATTTCCGCGACCTCGGAGGACGCATGCACCGCATCGGTTTTGACAGTGATCAGTACGTCGAGATGCAGTCTCGACACATTGCCCAGCGACGCAGTGAATTCGGCGGCAAGCTGTATTTGGAGTTCGGCGGCAAGCTGATCGACGACATGCATGCCTCGCGTGTTCTGCCCGGTTTCACGCCCGACAACAAGGTGCGTATGCTGCGCGAACTGGCCGACGAAGTCGAGATCATCGTCGCCGTCAACGCCAAGGATTTCGCGCGCCGCAAGGTCCGCGCCGACATGGGAACCACCTACGACGACGAGGTTCTGCGTCAGATCGACGAGTTCCGCGAGCGCGGCCTGTACGTCGGCTCCGTTGTCATCACCCAGTGGACGGACGACAACAAGGCGGCCGCCGAGGTCAAGGAGCGCTTTGAGAAGCTCGGCATCCGCGTCTACCGTCACTTCCCGATTCCCGGCTACCCCTCGGACGTCGAGCGCATCGTCTCGGACGAGGGTTACGGCGCGAACGAATACGTTCAGACCAGCCGTGACCTCGTGGTTGTGACTGCTCCCGGCCCGGGATCCGGCAAGATGGCGACCTGTCTGTCGCAGCTGTATCACGACCACAAGCGCGGGATTGAGTCGGGATACGCGAAGTGGGAGACCTTCCCGATCTGGAACAATCCCCTCGATCACCCGGTGAACATCGCCTATGAGGCCGCTACGGCCGACCTGGACGACGTCAACATGATTGACCCCTTCCACCTGGAGGCCTACGGGATCAAGACGGTTAACTACAACCGCGATGTAGAGATTTTCCCGGTCTTGAGCCGCCTGTTCGAGAAGATCCTCGGCGCTTCCCCGTACAAGAGCCCCACGGATATGGGCGTGAACATGGCTGGCAATTGCATCGTCGACGACGAGGCCTGCAAGGAGGCGTCGCGCCAGGAGATCATCCGCCGCTACTACAAGGCCCTCGTGACCGAGAAGAAGGAGATGAGTGAGCCGGTGCAGTCGGCCCGCATCTCCCTGCTGATGAGCCGCGTCGGCGTGGGTCGCATGGACCGTCCGGTCGTGCGCCCCGCCCTGGAACTCGCTGAGGCCACGGGTCAGCCCGCCGCCGCGATGGAGCTGCCCGACGGTCAGATCGTCACGGGCAAGACCTCGGCGCTGCTGGGCTGTTCCTCGGCGATGCTGCTCAACGCGCTCAAGAAGCTCGCGGGCCTGCCCGACGAGGTCCAGCTCTTGGCCCCGCAGTCGATCGAGCCGATCCAGCGCCTCAAGACTCACGACCTGGGTTCTCGCAACCCGCGCCTGCACACGGACGAGGTCCTCATTGCGCTCGCGGTCAGCGCGAACGGCGACGACAACGCGCGACGTGCCCTGGATAAGCTGAGTTCGCTGCGCGACTGCGATGTGCACGAGTCGGTCATTCTGGGTCCCGTGGACGAGGGCATCTTCCGTTCCCTGGGCATTCAGGTGACGACGGAGCCGGTGTACGCGACGAAGTCGCTGTACCGCAAGAAGTAATCGCATCGACGAGGCCGGGGTTTCTGTCGCGTATGAGCGCGGGGAGGCCCCGGCCTCGTCGCGAACCGCCCTTTGAACTGCCTCCCGTTTCTTGGACATTGAAATTGAAGTCCAGGGAATGGAAGGCTTTTCATGCTTGTGAGGGTGGGGCGGTTTAGGCTTGGAGGCGATGAGTGATGCGACTTCTTTGCCTGACCTTGGTTTCTTGATCGGCTCCGATGGGGGATTCCAGGACGACTACGTGCCGCCGGAGGTTCCCGCCTTCGACGTGGAGGACGCCCTGGGAGCCGACTACGACGACGGGTGGCCCGAGATCGCTATGCCCGGCGGCGAGTCGGGGGCGCCTTCCGCGTGGGAGCCAGCCCAGGCCTCGTTCGAGTCCTCGTGGAATCAGCCCCAGCACCCCAGCGTGGATCCCGATTCCCTCACGCGCGGCCTGAATGATCGCCAGCGCGAGGCGGTCACGCACGCGGGATCGCCGCTGCTGATCCTGGCGGGCGCGGGTTCCGGCAAGACGCGCGTCCTCACGCACCGCATCGCCTACCTGCTGGCCACGGGTCGAGCGCGGGCGGGGCAGATCCTCGCGATCACGTTCACGAACAAGGCAGCCGCCGAGATGCGCGAACGGGCGGGTTCCCTCGTGGGGGACGACGCGCGGCGCATGTGGGTGTCGACCTTCCACTCGGCGTGCGTGCGCCTGCTGCGCTACGAACACGAGGCGGCGGGCCTGTCCTCGTCGTTCACGATCTACGACGCGCAGGACTCTCAGCGCCTCATCCAGATGGTCCTCAAGGCACAGGACGTCGACATTAAGCGCTTCACCCCGAAGATGGTGGCGGCGCGCATCTCGGACGCGAAGAACGAGCTGATCGGCCCGGCGCGCTACGCGGACCTGGCGGGCAAGGACCCGGTGTCGCGTATCGTCGCGGCAGCCTACGTCGAGTACGACAAGCGCATGCGCGCCTCGAACGCGCTGGATTTCGACGACCTCATCATGCGCACGGTTGAGCTGCTGCGCGATAATCCGCTGATCGCCGAGCACTATCACCGGCGCTTCCGTCACATCCTGGTCGACGAGTACCAGGACACGAACCACGCCCAGTACGTCCTCGTGAGAGCCCTCGTGGGCGACGGATCCGATGGGGTGACGCCTGCGGAGCTGACGGTCGTGGGTGACTCGGACCAATCGATCTACGCCTTCCGCGGGGCCACGATCCGCAACATCGAAGAGTTCGAGCGCGACTTCGCGGGCGCGCGCACCATCCTGCTCGAGCAGAACTACCGCTCGACGCAGAACATCCTGTCGGCCGCGAACGCCGTCATCGCCCGCAACACGGGGCGCCGCGCAAAAAACCTGTGGACGGCCTCGGGCGACGGCGCGCTCATCACCCTGGACGCCGCGGACTCCGAGCACGACGAGGCCCGCTTCGTCGTCGGCGAGATTGATCGCCTGGCCGAGGCCGGCACCGACTGGGGCGACATCGCGATCTTCTACCGCACGAACGCCCAGTCCCGCGCGCTCGAAGAACTCCTCGTGCGCCAAGGTATCCCGTATCGCGTCGTCGGCGGCACCCGCTTCTACGAGCGCCGCGAAATCAAGGACGCGCTGGCCTACCTGCAGGTTATCTCCAACCCCGACGACACGGTCGCCGCCCGCCGCATTCTCAACGTCCCTAAGCGCGGCATCGGCGCCAAGGCCGAAGAAGCCATCGCCGCGCACGCCGCCCGCTATGGCATCTCGTTTGGTGCGGCCCTGCGCCACCTGTGGCTGCGCGCCGGGTGCCCCGCCGGTGAGGGCGAGGGGATCGACGTCGACGCGCTCGCTCGTTCCATGTCCCCGGACGAGGCCTCAGCCGGGTCTTCGGCTCCCACGTCCTCCGCTCAGGGGGCGGGGGAGAACCCAGCGGCAAGCGCCGCTGAGGATGAGAGCGCGGCTGCGGCCCCGGCCTCGTCCCGGACGACGCCGGAGGCAACCGGAGCTGCGGATCCTGCTCGCACCCCTGATCCCGCTCGCACCCCTGATCCCGCTCGCACCCCTGATCCCGCGAGCGTGCCCGATCCCGCGAGCGTGCCCGATCCCGCGAGTGTGCCCGAGGTCGTGGGCATCACCTCGCGCGCTGCGAAGTCGGCGGCCGCTTTCTGGGGACTCATCGAGACGCTGCGCGTTGCTGAATCCCGCGGCGCTTCCCAGGCCGACATCCTCGAAGAGGTCCTCGACCGCACGGGCTACCTCGCGGAGCTGCGCCGCAGCGACGATCCGCAGGACGCCTCGCGCGTCGAAAACCTGGCGGAACTGCACTCGGTCGCGGGTGCCTTCGCGGCCGACGCGCCCGGCGGCACCCTCGCGGACTTCCTCGAGCGCGTCGCTCTCGTCGCCGACTCGGACCAGGTGCCCGCGGAGGACGAGCGCGGCGGGCAAGTCACCCTTATGACCGTGCATACCGCCAAGGGCCTCGAATTTCCGGTCGTGTTCGTTACCGGCATGGAGGACGGCACCTTCCCGCACCAGCGCAGCCTCGGGGACGAGAGCGAGCTGGAGGAGGAACGCCGCCTGGCGTACGTGGCCATCACGCGTGCGCGCGAACGCCTCTACCTGACGCGCGCGGCCGTGCGTAGCGCCTGGGGGACTCCGCAGGAGATGCCGCCGTCGCGATTCCTCGACGATATCCCCGCTGAGCTGCTCGACGTGCGCCGCGCCGCCACCTCGGGGGAGCGCATGCGTGCCTCCTACGGCGGATCCTACGGGTCCGGGTCGTACGGCTCAGGTTCCCACGGGCGCTCGCGCGGATCCGATGGGCGCGACCCGTGGGGCGATACCGACACGGGCGCCTTCGGGTCGGGGCGCCGGGGCGCGGCCGCCCAGCCGTCCGGCGTGCGCAAGGTGACCCGCATGGGCGTCGCCTCCGCCGCTAAGTCGGCCGACGACAAGCCGGTGCTCTCGCTCAAGGTCGGGGACCGCATCAAGCACGCGACCCTGGGGGTCGGCACCGTGACCGGCGTCGAAGGGGAAGGGCCACGCACCGTGGCTCGCATCCGCTTCGGCGTGGGCGAGAAGCGCCTCCTCGTGCGCATGGCCCCGATGGAAAAGATTTCCTAGGGTTTCCCCTCGGGGTTGGGCTGCTTGGTGTGCCCGTGGATGGCGGCCCGCCCGTGAGCCGTCCGCGCTGCGAGCTTCGCTCGGTGTGTCGGATCCTCGTATCGCGAAAATCCCCCGTTTGGTGACGGTGAGATCGCAGTTCGAGGTGGTGTCGTGCCCAAAGTGCAGACCACCTCGGCGAAAAACGCTGAAAACGGGCTGTTATGGGCGAGGTGGTCTGCGTTTTGGGCAAAACTGTGTCGGCCATGGTGTGTTGTTCGCACACAAGCCCTCTGTTCTGAGCGCTAACCCTCTATATCGCACGTAAACCCGCTCATTGGAGTGTGGGCTGGGCTGCCCATGCTCGCATTAGCTGGTTAACGTGTGGATTAGAGGACCCACGTGCAGGTTAGCGGGTTAACGTGCGCATGAAGGAGCCTAGGCCGCCACTTGTCGGGTTAACGTGTGCAATGAAGTGTGTCGATTCGTCACGAATTGAGCCATGTGTATACGGGAACGACATCCATGCTTGACCGCCGCCAAAGGACTCGCGGTGCGTGCTGTCATGCTGCATTGAGAAATGTCAGGTGGTCGGGGCACCACAAACTGTCCGCCCCAACGACGCCAACAGCCCACCTCGCAACGCAAAGCAACGTCAAAGGAAGAGAGTGCCCGGGTCAAGGCTGCAACAAGCCTTGATAATGTGCGGGAACGAGGGCATTCTCACCGGTCCCACGTTAGAATTATTGCGCTGACCACACCACGTTCAACGGAGGGAATAAGGTGGATCTTTACGAGTACCAGGCTAGGCAGATGTTCAAGGAGCACGGGGTGCCCGTGCTTGACTACCGCCTGGCGTCGACCCCCGAGGAGGCGCGTGAGGGTGCGCGCGAGCTGCTGGCGGAGGGTGCCTCCCTGCTGGTTGTCAAGGCTCAGGTGAAGACGGGTGGCCGCGGCAAAGCTGGTGGCGTCAAGCTCGCTCACACCGCCGACGAGGCCTACGAGAAGGCTGAGGCGATCCTCGGCCTCGACATTAAGGGCCACATCGTTAAGAAGGTCATGATTGCGGTTGGCGCGGACATCGCCGCCGAATACTACTTCTCGATCCTGCTGGACCGTTCGAACCGCCGCCACCTGGCGATGTGCTCGCGTGAGGGCGGCATGGACATCGAGACCCTCGCGAAGGAACGCCCCGAGGCCCTGGCTCGCGTGCCTCTCGACCCGGTCGTCGGCATCGACGCCGAGGTCGCCCGCCGTATCGCCACGGAAGCGGGTTTCGACGAGGCCACGGCGCAGGCCATCGCCCCGGTCCTCGAGACCCTGTGGACCGTCTACCGCGATGAGGACGCGACCCTGGTTGAGGTCAACCCGCTGGTCTCCAGCCCCGACGGCTCCGTGTGGGCTGTCGACGGCAAGGTGACCCTTGACGACAACGCGCGCTTCCGCCACCCTGGCCACGCCGAGCTGGTGGACGTGGCGACGCAGGATCCGCGCGAGGCCGCCGCGAAGGCAGCGGGACTCAACTACGTGCGCCTGGAAGGCCAAGTTGGTGTGATCGGTAACGGCGCGGGCCTCGTCATGTCGACGCTCGACGTGGTCGCGATGGCCGGCGAGGAGTTTGGTGGCATGAAGCCCGCGAACTTCCTGGACATCGGCGGCGGTGCCTCGGCTGAGGTCATGGCTAAGGGCCTGGATATCATCCTCGGCGATGAGCAGGTTCGTTCCGTGTTCGTCAACGTTTTCGGCGGCATCACCGCCTGCGACCAGGTCGCTCGCGGCATCATCGGCGCGCTCGAGACGTTGGGGGATGCGGCCTCCAAGCCGTTGGTCGTGCGCCTTGATGGCAACAAGGTCGAGGAGGGCCGCGCGATCCTCGAGCAGGCTGCGCACCCGCTCGTCCACATGGAAGAAACGATGGATGGGGCGGCCCGGCGCGCAGCCGAGCTCGCAGCCCAGGAGCCGTCGAAGTAACGACCCGAGAACCGCAGGAGAACACCCATGACTATTTTCGTCAACTCTGACACCCGGGTCATCGTCCAGGGCATGACCGGCGCCGAGGGCCGCAAGCACACCCAGCGTATGCTCAGCGCCGGCACGGCCATCGTGGGCGGTACGAACCCGCGCAAGGCCGGCACGACTGTTACTTTCGACGTGCAGGGCTACGGCCCGGGCGCGGACAAGGTTACCGACGGCCAGGTCGAGATCCCCGTCTTCGGCACGGTCGCCGAGGCCCGCGAGGCCACTGGCGCGAACGCCTCCGTCATCTTCGTCCCCCCGGCCTTCGCGAAGGGCGCTGCCCTGGAGGCCATCGAGGCGGGTATTGAGACGATTGTTCTCATCACCGAGGGCATCCCCGTCCAGGATTCCACGATCGTCGTTGAGCGTGCGCTCGAGGCGGGCGTGCGTTTGATCGGCCCGAACTGCCCCGGCATCATCTCGCCCGCGCAGGCGAACCTGGGCATTACTCCGGCGGACATCACGGGTCCGGGCCGACTCGGCCTCGTCTCGAAGTCCGGCACGCTGACCTACCAGCTCATGTACGAGCTGCGCGACTTTGGCTTCACGACGTGCCTGGGTATTGGCGGCGACCCGGTCGTGGGCACCACCCACATTGACGCGCTGGCTGCTTTCGAGGCGGACCCCGATACGGATCTCGTCATCATGATCGGTGAGATCGGCGGCGACGCCGAGGAGCGCGCGGCCGCGTGGATTCAGGAGAACATGACGAAGCCCGTCGTTGCTTACATTGCTGGCTTCACCGCCCCCGAGGGCAAGACGATGGGCCACGCGGGCGCGATTGTCTCCGGTTCGTCCGGCACGGCCGCGGCGAAGGCGGAGGCGCTCGAGGCCGTGGGGGTGCGCGTGGGTCGCACCCCTTCGCAGACGGCGCAGATCGCTCGTGAGATCCTCTCGCGATAACGTCACAGCTTGAATCGGCCCGGGGTCGGCGCGCAGCGTCGCGGCCCCGGGCCGATTCTGTCACCATTGGCCTGTGAGTGAGCGCATCAGAGAAGTACCGATCACCCGACGGACGACGACCACGTATGTGGCGGGTCGAGCGACCATTCGCGTCAGGGTCCCGAAGGGATGGGCGCGTGGCCTCGTTGCGGGCGTGGAGGCGGCCTTCGCGGGGTGGGCGATTACGACCGTGACCACGATGGTCGTCTACCTGTCGCTGCGCTCGAACACGTGGATGAGTGACACGTTGCCGCGTGATGCGCTGGCGTTGGGCGGTGACCTGTGGGTGGCGACCCTGGGGGGTACGTCGGTGGACGGGGGAGTGTCTTACCGTGTGATTCCGACGCTTTTTGGTGCGCTGTTGATCCTCCTTGTGCGGCTTTTGTTGCGTACGACGACGGGGTTTCCGCGGTCGTCGGCGCTGTTTGCGGTGCCCGGGTTCCTCCTGACCGCGTGGTTTCTGGCGGGTACGTCGGGGGTTCATTCGCAGTGGTGGACGGGCACGGTCGGCGCGGTTCTGATTCCTCTCATTGGGTCGGGTTGGTTCGTGGTGTCCAGTTATTCGCGTGATTCTGAGGCTCCGTCGATGCAGCATTGGATTTCTGGTGGCTTCAAGATGGGTGGCCTCGTGAGTCTGGTGACGGTGGTCGCGGCTGCCGCTGCGGCGGTGGTCGCGCTGGTGGCGGGCTGGGGTCGTGCGAGTGGCATCCAGGAGCTGCTCGGTGCCTCGTCGCTGGTGGATACGATGTTTATTGTGGGCGCGCAGGCGCTGTTTGCCCCCACGGCGATGGCCTGGGCGGCGGCCTGGTGGTCGGGCGCGGGTTTCATGACGGCGACGGATTCGTTGCATTCGCCGACGGTCGTGGATGCGGGGCCGATTCCGCCGATTCCGCTGCTGGGGACGGTCCCGGAGACGGCTCCCGGCAGCTGGGTGGTTTTTGTGCCGGTCGTGTTGGGTATTGCTTGTGGCGTTGCTTCGGCGCGCGTGTATCGGCGTTCTCACCTGTTGCATCAGAGCGCACAGGGTGTCCTGGCCTCGGTTGTGTTTGTTTCGATTGTTGCGCTGTGGATGTGGAGCGCGACGATGAGCATGGGGTCGGTACGCTTGGCGTTCATGGGGCCGCTTGTGGGGCGGTCGACGTTGTATTTGTTCGTGGAGATTGCGCTGCCGGCGATGCTCGTGCCGCTTGTCACGCATCCGACGACGCTGGCTTTGGTGGGGCAGAGTGCGGGCCGCGTGCGCTCCGAGGGTGAGGCCCTGCGCCGCCGCCACGCTGAGCGTTTGTCGCGTGAGGCGGCCACGGCCTCGTTGATCGAGGGGGACGAGGCCTGGGCTGAGCGCGGGGATGACGCGGGGTCGGCGGACGCGACGGAGGTCGGTGAGCCGTGGGCTGAGTCCGCTGAGGCCGTTCAGCCCGACAAGCCGCGGGCCGCGTGGAGGAACCGTGCGGCGTGGGCTGAGTCGGTGAAGGCGGCGAAGCGGCGGGTCAGGCGTCAGAAGCGCGTGGCGTGGGCTGAGCCCGCTGACAAGGATGACGAGGGTGACACGGATGACCCCGAGGCGAAGGGGACGAAGGGTGAGGGCCTGAACTAGACTGGGAGGTGCCGCGACTGGCGAGGGTGGATCACCACCGGGGAGCGGCTGCATGTCCCGCGAGGCGTCGCCCGCCTGGGCGCCTGGGTTTGGCTCTTAACCTGGAGGAACTATGTCCGTCTCCCTGGACAACCTGGAACCCATCGACGTGCGCCCCATTAAGCGGGCCCTGATTTCCGTGTATGACAAGACGGGCCTGGAGGACCTTGCGCGCGCGCTGGGCGAGGCCGGTGTGGAGATCGTCTCCACTGGCTCGACGGCTGCTCGCATCGCGGCCGCGGGTGTGGCTGTTACCCCGGTTGACGACGTGACCGGCTTCCCCGAGGTGCTTGAGGGGCGCGTGAAGACCCTGCATCCCTTCATTCATTCCGGCATCCTGGCCGACCAGCGTAAGGCTGCGCACCGCGAGCAGATCGCGCAGTTGGGCATTCGGGCGTTCGACCTGGTCGTGTGTAACCTGTACCCCTTCCAGGACACGGTTGCATCGGGCGCATCCTTTGACGAGTGCGTTGAGCAGATCGATATCGGCGGCCCTTCGATGGTGCGCGCCGCCGCGAAGAATCATCCGTCGGTCGCGGTCGTGACTTCTCCGGAGCGTTACGCGGAGGTCGCCGAGGCCGTGGCGGGGGAGGGCTTCACCCTCGAGCAGCGCCGCGTGCTGGCCGCCGAGGCTTTCGCCCACACGGCGACCTATGATCTGGCGATTGCCGGCTGGTTTGCCGACGAGCTGGGTCTTGAGGACGTGCGTGAGACGCTGGATGACGCCGCAGAAGCACACCTGGACGCCTCGGATGCGGCGTTCCTGGAGTCGCTGGGCTACGAGGCGGGCGAGGACTACGTGGTGGAGGTCGCCGAGGAGGAGGGGCAGGCCGCGGGTATGCCCGTGTTCGTCGCTGACGCGTTCGAGCGCGTGGAGTCGCTGCGCTACGGCGAGAACCCGCACCAGGGTGCGGCCGTGTACCGCGAGATCGACGAGGCCTTCGAGGATGAATCCTTCGACGAGGAGGCCTTGGCCCCGGGCATCGCGAACGCGCGCCAGCTGCACGGCAAGGCCATGAGCTTCAACAACTACACGGACGGCGACGCCGCGCTGCGCGCCGCCTACGATCACGAGCGCCCCTGCGTGGCGATCATCAAGCATGCGAACCCCTGCGGCATCGCGGTGGCCGACGATGTGGCCGAGGCGCACCGCCTGGCGCACGCCTGCGATCCCGTGTCGGCGTTCGGCGGCGTGATCGCCGTGAACCGACCGGTGACCGTGGAGCTGGCCCGCCAGATCGTCCCGATCTTCACCGAGGTTGTGCTGGCCCCCGATTACGAGGAGGGTGCGCTCGAGGTGCTCTCTGCGAAGAAGAACCTGCGCGTCCTGCAGGTCGAGCCCCCGGCTCGCGGTTCGTATGAGTTCAAGCAGATCAGCGGTGGCCTGCTGGTCCAGGAGCGCGACGATATTGACGCGCCCGGTGATTCCCCGGAGAACTGGACGCTCGCGGCCGGCGCTCCTGCCGACGAGGCGACGTTGGCGGACCTGGAGTTCGCGTGGCGCACGGTGCGTGCGGTGCGCTCGAACGCGATTCTGCTGGTCAAGGATGGTGCGTCTGTGGGCGTGGGTATGGGCCAGGTGAACCGCGTGGACTCGTGCAAGCTGGCGGTTGAGCGCGCGAATACGCTGGGTTCGCGCTCGACGGGTGACGCGGCGGCTTCCAACGTGGACAGCGCGGGCGGCGCTCGCGCGTCCGAGGTCGTGGCCGAGGCGCCGGAGCAGCGTTCCATTGGTGCGGTCGCCGCGTCGGATGCGTTCTTCCCCTTCGCCGATGGCCTGCAGGTGCTCATCGACGCGGGCGTGAAGGCCGTCGTTCAGCCCGGTGGCTCCGTGCGCGACCAGGAGTCGATTGACGCGGCGAACGCTGCGGGCATCACGATGTACCTGACGGGCACGCGTCACTTCGCGCACTGATTGTCCCGTTTGTGGGTCTTGGGGGGGCGAGCGCCGGTGTGGTGCTCGCCCCTTGTGATGTGCTCGGGTGTGCTTGACAGGGAGTGCCACACAGCATATCGTTCAATTATTGAATGAAAGGCCGTTGGCCCTGTTGAAAGGTGTCGTATGACCACCCTGACCGCTTCCCCCGTCGCTGTGCGCGAGAACCGCGTTCTCGCCGACCGTCTTGGCGGCACGCTCGTCCGCGAGATTGCTCTGATCGCCGCTGGCACGCTCGCCATGATCGTCCTGGCCCGCATCTCGGTCCCGCTGCCCTTCACGCCTGTGCCCGTCTCGCTCGGTACGCTCGGTGCCCTGTCTGTGGGTACGACCCTGGGGGCGCGCCGAGGCCTCGTCTCCGTTGGCGCGTACGCCCTCCTCGGTATCGCGGGCGCTCCGGTCTTCACCGGTACGAACGTCGGATGGGCCTTCGCTTCCTTCGGCTACATCCTCGGCTACTTCCTCGCCGTCGCAATCGCGGGTCTGGCCGCCCAGCGCGGTGCGGACCGCCGCGTGCTCACGATGGCACCGGCCGCGCTTGTGTCCCTCTTCTCTGTGTACATCCTGGGCCTGGCCTGGATGATCCCCTTCACCCACATGACGTTTGCGCAGGGGCTGGCCAAGGGCTTCGTTCCCTTCATCATCGGCGACCTTGTCAAGGCTGCCGTCGCCACCGGTCTCTTCCCCGTGCTGCGTTCTATTTTCCGCTGATACGGCACCTTTGAGCGTCGCGCGAGTCGGCCTCGTCCCCACCCGGGGCGGGGCCGCTCCTATTTGCGCTGACGATAGGCGGTGACATGCGCTATGGTGCGCGACGGTGCAGGGTATGCGCGGGTAGCATTAGAAAGGTGAACGCTACTGACATGCATCCCGTCCTCGTCGTCGACTTCGGCGCGCAGTATGCCCAGTTGATCGCGCGCCGCGTGCGCGAGGCCAACGTCTACTCCGAGATTGTCCCTCACACCATGAGCGTGGCGGACATGCTCGCCAAGGAACCCGCCGCCATCATCCTGTCCGGCGGCCCGTCCTCCGTGTACGAGGAGGGCGCACCGTCTGTCGATCCCGCGATTTTCGAGGCCGGGGTGCCGGTCCTGGGGATCTGCTACGGTTTCCAGACCATGGCCCACGCGCTCGGCGGCACCGTGGGTCGCACGGGCACCCGCGAGTACGGGCACACCGAGGCCACGGTTTCTGCGGGTTCCTGCCTGTTCGGCGGCACCCCCGAGGACCAGATCGTGTGGATGAGCCACGGCGACGCCGTCCAGGGCGCGCCCGAGGGCTTCACCGTCACCGCGTCTACGACCGAGACCCCTGTCGCGGCCTTCGAGTCGCGCGAGCGTCGCCTGTACGGCCTGCAGTGGCACCCCGAGGTGGGCCACTCCCAGTTCGGTCAGGACGCGCTGAAGAACTTCCTCTACGAGGGTGCGGGGATCAAGCCCACGTGGACCGCCGGGTCCATCGTGGACGAGCAGGTTGAGAAGATCCGCGAGCAGGTTGGCGACGCGCAGGTCATCTGCGCCCTGTCCGGTGGCGTGGACTCCTCCGTGGCCGCGGCGCTCGTGCACAAGGCTGTCGGCGACCAGCTGACCTGCTTCTTCATCGATCACGGCCTGCTGCGCGCGGGCGAGCGCGAGCAGGTGGAGAATGACTACGCACGCGGCATGGGCATCCGCGTCATCACGTGTGACGAGTCCGAGCGCTTCCTGTCCGCCCTGGCCGGCGTCACCGAGCCTGAGGCGAAGCGTAAGATCATCGGCCGCGAGTTCATCCGCTCCTTCGAGGCCGCTCAGAAGCAGGTCATCGAAGAGGTTGGTGCCGCTGGCGGCGAGGTGAAGTTCCTCGTCCAGGGCACCCTGTACCCCGATGTCGTCGAGTCCGGTGGCGGCGAGGGCGCGGCCAACATCAAGAGCCACCACAACGTGGGCGGCCTGCCCGAGGACATGACCTTCGAGCTGGTCGAGCCCCTGCGCACTCTCTTCAAGGATGAGGTGCGCGCGGTCGGTCGCGAGCTGGGCCTGCCCGACTACCTGGTGAACCGTCAGCCCTTCCCGGGCCCCGGCCTCGGCATTCGCATCATCGGCGAGGTCACGCGCGAGCGCCTGGATATCCTGCGTGCCGCAGACCTGATCGCCCGCGAGGAGCTTACGGCTGCCGACCTGGATCAGGAGATCTGGCAGTGCCCGGTCGTCCTGCTCGCCGACGTGCGTTCCGTGGGCGTCCAGGGGGATGGCCGCACCTACGGTCACCCGATCGTGCTGCGTCCCGTGTCCTCCGAGGATGCGATGACGGCCGACTGGACGCGCCTGCCCTACGACGTCCTGGCCCGCATCTCCACGCGCATCACCAACTCGGTGCCCGAGGTCAACCGCGTCGTCCTCGACGTGACCTCCAAGCCCCCGGCCACCATCGAGTGGGAGTGACGCTCATCTAGAGCTGAGCGCGCAGACTGATGCCCCGGCCTCGTCCCTGAATCGTGGGACGAGGCCGGTGCCTGTTTGTGTATCAAAATGGGGCTCTTCAGAGTTGAGTGTGGGTGGAGGCGTCTAGGCCTCCTGCGATGAGGAGCATTCGGAGTTGGTAGTTGGTGGGGTTGCGGTAGCCTCTGGCGGTGCGTCTGCCTAGTTCGATGATTCCGTTGATGGCTTCGGTGGGCCCGTTGCTGGCTCCGCCGGTATCGAAGTAGGCTAAGAATGCGTCCTTCCACTTGCGTAGGGTCCGCCCCAGGCGAGCGATCTCGGGGATGGGACAGGCTGGTAGGCTCTCGATGAGACGAGCGGCCAGGCGTTGGCCTTGGGCGGGTGTGTCTTGATGGAAGACCTCGCGCACTTGCTGGGTGAGCAGGTAGGCGACTTCAACACTGATATGCGCCTCATCTGCCACGAAGGCCTCACGGAGGCGTTCCTTTTGACGCTTCGTGAGCCGATCACGCGAGGCGCGCAAAAGAAGCCGGATCTGATAGAGGGGATCACCCTTGCGCCCGCGGTGACCGGTCGTGTCTTGCTGGACGCGGCGACGCACCTCATCGAGAGCATCGCCAGCGAGCTTGACAATATGGAAGGCATCGAGGACGCTGGTGGCGTCTTGGAGTTGATCGTCGATGGCGTTCTTGTATCCCTGGAAGGGATCCAGTGTCGCGATCTGGATACCGGAGCGAAACTGTTCGCCGCGCTCTTCTAGCCAGTTCTTGTACACAGTGCCAGACCTTCCTGGGACCAGGTCCAACAACCTTGCCGTGGGATGATCCTCCCCGCGTGTCAGGTCCACGATGCCGGTGAGCTCACGGGGCCCTCGTCGGCGTCGGTCCTGGTGATGCCACACATGCTCATCAACCCCCAGCACCTGCACGCCTGCGAAGCGGGCGGGGTCATCAGATGCGGCTTGCAGACACGGCTTGATATGGGACCACACGGTATTCCACGTGGTTGCCAGTTGTCGGGCCAGGCCAGCGATGGTGGCCCCTTCGAAGCGCAGCTGTCGGATCGCCCAGCGGATCGCCCGCACACCCAAACGCGCCCGGGGTGCGCACACCTTCTCACTGTGCTCCAGGAATGTCACCGTCTGGCAGGTGGTTTCGCGGCATATCCACCGTCGCTTAAACCACCGGATCCGCGCCGGGACCCCGGCCCAGGGCGCGTCGATCACCTCCACCACCACACGCCCGTGGCCTTGAGCGATCACCCCACAACCCGGGCAGCCAACCAGCTGGTTGCACGACTCAACATCAAGTACCAGAGCATCTGGGGTGCGAGCCACGCTCATCAGATGGAAGCCCTCCAAACCGACGAGCAGATCACACCGATCACAACGATCAAGCGACGCACAGCAGCAGCAGCAGGTAGGGTGAGACATTGTCGAGGTCCTTGAAGATCGCGGGGGTAGAAGTCCGCTCATCATCAAGGACCTCGACCTCTACCCGCAACCCCCGACCAACACCCGGTCACCCACACTCAACTCGGAAGAGCCACTATTCCCAAGTGTAAATCCTGGAGTCGTAGCGCGCATAATGTCTAGAATCGGGCAATTATGCAACTGCTCCCCGCCTTTTCGAATCAACCTTTGATTCGGATTTGATTTGGACGATATGGCACAAGGTAGCACCTTGCGGACGATATGACACGCAACAGCAGGCCGTGCACGTCCGCAACGATCGAGTGGGAGTGACGCTCTCCTTCAGTTGAGCGCGCAGACTCCAAGATCAGGCCTCGTCCCTGATTTGTGGGACGAGGCCGGCGTTTCGTTATCGGGTGAGTGTGGAGAGTGCCTGGCTGACTCGGTGCGCGTCGCGCGGAGATAGTCTTCCGATCCTGCCTGCGGTGCCAAGGTAGGTCGGTGGTAAGAGGGCTATTCGGTCTACCCGTACGAGAGATGGTTTCGAGAGCCCAGCCTCTTGCCAATCGTCGAGGGGAGTATCGAGTGGAAGCGAGAGCTTGTTCGAGGCGCTGGTGATCATCGCCGCCAAGAGGCCATCGGGTGAACAGGCGAGAACGAGGACCCGGCGAAACTTGTAGCCACGGTCGTCGAAGTTAAAGCGTGCGCGCCAGATCTCCCATGGAGCGGGCGCTGCCTCACTCGCCGTTATCCCAGTCTCCCGGGAGTTGCGCGACCCCGTTTGCGTCCAGGGTGGGGCGATAGGCGTAGCGCTCGAGTCCGTCAAACGTGGGAGTCTCGGGGCGCATGTCGAAGGGGAGTCCGCCAACCTCAATCGACTTGGCGAGGAAGATGTTGATCGCATCCGACAGGCTAATTCCCCAGCGTGCGTAGACGGCTGCGGCGTCGGCCTTGATCTGTGCGGTCGTGCGGGTCTTCACCTCGGCGGTGCGGGTCATCGTCGGCATTGTCGCTCCTTTCGCTACCTGCATTATAGTCCCTGATTGGTGTTGAAATGGGGCCAGTCTGGGGTGGTATGGCGTAGTGGTAGATAGTTGTCCCCTTGATCTGAGGCCAGATTCTGGCCATAATTATGGCTAAGGATGATAGGAGCAGCATGTCGACACTAACTATGGGACTCGCTGAGGCGAAGAATAACTTTTCGCGGGTGACGGCAGAGGTGAACAGGACGGGGAAGCCTGTCACGATCCTCAAGAACAACAGGCCTTGGGTCGTCATTCAGCCTGCGCAGCAGTCTGAGAGCGCCGTCGATGTCGCTGTTGACTTCATGGATGCCTACGCGGACGTGTTTGAAGGGCTTGCGAAGTGAAGGCTTTCTCGTTTTCCTGGGACGAGGTTCGCGTTAGCTGTGTCTCCGATTCATAGGACGAGGCTGGGGTAGGCCGCCTCCGAGTCAGTCGTGAAGCCTCGCGTCGAGTAGGGTTTGTCGTAGCGAAGCGGCAGCCCTGGATCAAGGAGGATGGCACGTGGATCTGCTCGAATACATGCGCTCGCAGGACACCATCACGCAGGAGGAATGGGAATGTACCTTCGAGGAGGACGCTCGGGAAATTCTTGTTCTGCTCGCTGGTGGTGCAGGTGCCGGCAAGAGGAACGGATTCTGGGACGTCTCGCACTACTTCTTGGCGTATGTTGACTGTGCGACTGGTGCCCTGCACGTGAGTCAAGGCCGCTTGGTCTACCCTTTGAGTGACGAGCAATATGCTGCGGGTAACGTGTTAGGTCGCTTTCCTGAGCAGGTCATTTATCGCGTGAAGGCGCGCAAGAAGAAGTCTGAAGAAATGCCCGAGGGTATGACCGCCTCCTGGCGCAACCAGTTCCTCATCGTGGAAATCCTCGAGGAGGATGCTGCGTGCCCGGAGCTGGAGGAGGTCCTGGCGGAGTACCTCAGGCCGGTTGTTCTGAGCGATGAGGTGCTGGGAGAACTCACTCTGAACAAGGATTTGGACCTGTTCGATGGGGATGTCTCGTGGCGAGGAGAACGGATCTCTGTATCTCTGGAGGTCGATTCGGGCTGCGAGAAAACCTGGGAACAAGCCGTGCAATTGATGAAGACGATGCTGGCGGACCAGGAGCGGTGGGACCGTGACATGCGGGCGTTCGCTGCGCGTGAGCTGACCGAACTTGCATGCGAATGGCGCGACTCTGCCGACGAGGATGTACCGGAGATTACGGAAGAGAGCTTCGCTTCCCGGATCGAGCTGCGCAGCATCGTGATGGACGCCGAAGGTTCATTTTCTGCATACTTCGATGATGACGACATGTTCTTCGGGCACTGCGTCACGGCCTACGGAACCCTGGCGGACGGGGTGACCGCGGCGAATATGGAGGGGTGAGTACTGGCTGCTGGAGGTGAGGTGATGATTCGTGGGCGTGTATGCGCCGAACCTTCTCTGGTCGGCGCCGACGCATCAGTTCCCGTGTTTGTAAGTCTCGGCTTTGTTCTCGTTTCGTTGGACCGGGTCGAGGCTGTTCTCTGATGAGGAGAGTTGACTCGAGTCAAAGCAGACGTATATACATCAATCGTGATAATGTGATGTGTAAACGTCTGTAAAGGGGTGGTCTCCGTGAGGGTGGATGAACTCGTCGACTTCGTTGCGCTCGTGGGTGGTGTTGCCTCTTCTTCTCAGCTGAAATCTGCAGGATTCTCGGCTGGACTCATTGCGCATGCTAGTGAGGGCGGTCGCATTGAGCGGCTCACGCGAGGAGTTTACTGCACTCCAGATGTCTTTGACGATGACTTTCTTGTGATTAGTGCCCGGTGGAAAAAGAGTATTTTCTCCCATGCTAGCGCCCTGTATCTCAATGGATTGTCGGATCGTCTGCCTGTCGCACAGTCCGTGACAGTGCCGCGGGGATATAACTCTGTGAAGATGGCTCAGGAATTTCCGGGTATTCAGGTTCATTGGGTGCGGCCTGACCTGTACGAACTTGGCGTAACGTGCCTTGTAACGCCTTCCGGTAACGCAGTGAGGAGTTATGGTGCTGAGCGCGCAATCGCCGACCTGATTCGGGAAAGGAAGGCTGGAACTGTCGATGCTCAGCTTATGCAAGATGCTATCGGAGGGTACTTTCGGAGGGGGGAGAAGGACCTGCAAGGGTTGACTGATATGTGCTCAGCTCTTGGAGTATGTCGTGAGTTGCAGGTGTATCTGGAGGTGTTGTAATCATGGCGATTCGTAACGATGCGAGTCTGTGTGGAAAGATTCGAGCAATTGCGAAGAGAGAGGGGCTGCGCCCTCAAGAAGTCCTGCAGATGTTTCTATTTGAACATTTGCTGCTTCGACTCGAGAAAACGTCGTATGTTGATAAGTTCATTCTCAAAGGTGGCCTGCTGATTTCTTCGATGATTGGTGTCTCTCT